>NZ_CP079199.1:300000-485000 GCF_024758565.1 Mesomycoplasma ovipneumoniae | reverse complement strand
ATAAAAATGTTACTATTCAGTTTTGAGAGCGCTAATTAGCATCCTTATTTTAGAGAGTCAATAAAAAACTCTTTAAAATAAGGTTTTTTTTATTAACTAATTACCTAATTAAAAAATCCGAGTTTGTCAGTTTGAGCCCAAACTCAAGAAAAATAACTATCAAAGCAAAACACTAAATTTTAAATCTAACACTCACGAAAGAAAAAACCTACCTACTAATCAAATAAAGCAAACTAAAAAAGCTAAAATTTTGACTTAAAAAGCAAAATTATGAATTTTTAAACTGCTTTTTTAGTTTAAAACACAGGGAAAAACCATCAAAAAATACAACTACTATTTAAACTCAATGCAAATAGAAAACTCGTTTTTATTTGCAGCGAGCCTAAAAAAATATGTGAAGTTTTGAAAGAACAATAACCAAAAGCCTTAAATTTATAGATTTCTAAACGGTTAAATTTAAGGCATACCATTATATTTAAAAATATAATGGATAATTCGCATTTTCTGATTTTTTTATGGCAAAAACATTCTTAATTCCCCCTTAATTCAATATCAAACTTATTAATTTATTCTTAGTGAGTGTTATTATAACATAATTTTTTCTTGTACCAAACATTTTTTTTTTTTTTTGCAAAAGGTTAATTTTGAACTAATCAAAATTAAGATTTTAGGTCAAAAAACGTGGATTTACCGGGTATTTTTGCGTATTTGTATTAACTAAAAAGTGAATTTTTTCCATCAACTGGGAAACTCAGGAAAATATGCCTGAATTTTAGTACAGTTTATTTTTAGCCACTGATTAGCATAATAACTTATTCTTTTAAAAAACAATTTTTTAGGTATTTTTCCTAAAAAATTTTTAATATATAGTATAATCATAAAAATAAAGAATTAATATTCTATATAAAAAAAGGAAAAAACATGAAGAAAAAGTTAAAGTTTTTTAAGTTTATTACTAATATAGTCGCTTTTACTTCACTTACACTAAGCGTTTTTGGACCGCTTTGACATTTTCAAAATACAAAAAGCTATTCAGATTTTAAACTTGAAACTCGTGATATAGATTTATCAAATTCAAAAAAACCGGTAAATTTTGATGGTTTAGTCCAAATTGTTTCGACCAAAAACCAACAAAATTCGCTTGTTATTAATGCAAATATCAAAAATGCCAAAACACATATAAACAAAACAAGTACTAATTCAGACTCCTCTCCTAATCTAGATGATATTGAAATTCAAATTAATCAAGAAGGTGAGGTGATTTTAAATAGTTCTTCACTTGAATTAGTTAACAAAAAAGCTGAACTCTATTTTGAAGAAGGTGTACCAAAACTAAAATTAGAAGGTTATGTTTTTGACTTTAGAGAGCTTAAGAATCAAACTCGGGTTGAAAAAACCTTCTTTTTCCTTTTACCTTTTATTCCACTTATTTCAAATGCTGTCGCAGCTGCCATTACCGCAGTAGCGGTTTCCACAGCTGCTGCGGTAGCTGTCGAAACTATTCCAAAGGTTGTTGATGATGTAGGTAGATGATTTGGGAACCGTGAAAGTTACTATTCGCCAGCTGATTATAGTCCTGTTCATGCGCCAGCTGATGATAGTCCTATTGTTTCAAGAGGTACTGACTCAATTGAAGTTGATTTAGATAAATTGACAAAAGGAAAAAGTAAGTCTAGAATTAAAACAATAGCAGGTACAACGATTTTAAATCTTTCTGTTGTAAAAGATGAGACAAAATTAAGAAATTACACTGGAATCCACCCAGCTTGATTTTTTAATTTTCACAACCCAGAATTAAAATCTTATTTTGTTATTAGTGAACAAGCAATTCCAGAAACTGCAGCCTGAATTTGAGCCGTTTCAAATTTAACAATGCAGTCAAAATTAACTCAAATTGTAATTGAGAATTTGTTGCCTAGTATAGTAAAAGCTAAAATGAATGTAAATGATGAAGACCGCAAAAATATGAAGGAAAAATTAAATTCTCCTATTGATTTTTATTCGAATAATCGATGAGTTATGAAAAATCTAGCTGAAAAAACAAGAGATACAGCAAATTTGATTGTAGGAAACGGATGGCTACGAGGGTGATCAAATAATAATTTAAATAAAGATTCCAGTTTTACTAAAGGCCCTTTTGTTACTGGAAGTGGACTTGCTCATGATTCTATTGATTGAACCGACCCCGATAACTTCTTTAAAACTACTCACAAAGATAAAGTTTCGAAAAAAAATTTGAAAAAAAAGCAGCACATAAAAGTCTTTTTCCCTGGTTATCATGTAAGAAGAGCAAGATTTAAAGATGAATTTGTAGACAGGGATAAAATGTTAAATGTTGAAAAGGTACATTTTTTATATGGGGCACCAATTAGATTTGAAGTCTAAGGCAAAAAAACAATTAAAAAAACTAAAATATTTAGAAATTAATATTAAAAGTCGTTGTTCAGTTGAAAGTATAATTCAAGATTATGATCCTGAGTGTGAAGATAGGTCAGCCCGAATTCCTGATTTTTTATGAGTTTATGGTATGGATTTTTGTTTTGATGCAATTAACCCGATTGAGACAATTATTGGTATTGACTATAAGCAGGACGGCTATATCTATAACTTAAAATTAGCAGATATTCCAAAAACTGTGTTTTTTTATAAGGATCTTGAAAATTTCCATTTTTATAATGAAATTAGGTGCTTGATTGGTAATCAGACTTATGAGGATGAAGAATATTGTCAAAAAAATAAAAATAAAAGTGGTGAATATGTTCCTCAAGTTTATTTTTCAGATACATGCTACGACACTAAAGACTTGAAAAAGCTTGTTGTTGCCTTTGAAAACTTTGATGATATTGAAAAATGTGAATTTTCAATTTCTTATCCTATCGTTTTTAGAAAAATATTTAAATCAGTAGAAAAACTAAAAGAAATTGAATCTTTAATTATTAAGGAAATCAAAAAAAGTGTTCCTTATGCAAAGCCAAAAAATTTATCAAATTATCACGAAAAAATCTTTGATTTTTTATCAAAAAGATATGAATATAACTCAGAATATGTAGATATAAACAAACCATATTTAGGGCAAAACGTAGAAAATATCTACAATTTGTTGTTAAAACAGGGTTATAATTTTGGAGAACAAACTCAAATTGAACCAATTCAAAATGTATTTACTTTTGAAACTTATGAAAATTTGCTTGAAAAATTTAAAAAATACGGGATTAAAAAGCTTGATTTAAACATCGAAAACCGGGATAAATTTATTCTTAGTTGATTTGATAAATTCGGCCCTGAATATCGAAAATATTGTATTGAACTTTTTGGCAAAAATGGTCAATTTTATTATGATAATTTGAATAAATGAACAAATAAAATTGAATTTATCTATTTGTTGCAAATTTTATTTGGTCCTAGATATCATTTAGACACTGAGAATGTTGAGCTTGCTGAACCTGATTATTTTATTTTACCAAGCTGAGCCAAACTTAAACTAGAAAATTTCCAAATTTTTTACTTTGGCGGGCAAGAGTATGGATTTTTTAATGAAATAATTGAACAATTTGACTCAAAAAAACCTGTTTTTTGGTTTAAACCGTATTATCGTTCTGTTTATAGCACCGAGACTGGCTGAATTTCGCCCATTTCACTAAAAAATTTTATTCTATTGTATGTCGACGGTCAAAAAATTTATTACTGATTTGGCCATTCAAATTTATATGATGATATTTATCAAGGAAAATATGAAAATTTAAAATATTATTTTAAGGAAAAATTAGTCAAACTTGAACAAGATATTTTTCTCCGAAATAACCAAGATCCGCAGTTTGTTTTTTCTTCTCCACCAAAATCAAATTATTTAAATAAAAATGTAATTGAATCTTCTATGGAAGAATTAACTCTATATCGTGATGCAATTAAAAAATATCAAGAAGAAACAACTCATGAATTTGAGTATTTTCAAGATTTTATAGAAAATTCAGGTTTATATACCCAACAAGAAAAGAAATTGATTTCAGAAAGACACTTTGATTTTTCTTTAAATTATTGGGAAAAAAATTACTATTTTGAAGAGATTAAAAAAACAGATTTTCGCGGTGATTATGGCGAGAAAGCTTGTGATGATAAAAAAATGTTTGCTGATCTTTTCAATGGTAAAAAACTTCGAAGCTAAAAATTTTAAATTCTTTTTTAAAATTTTGAGCTTTTTTATTTTAGCTTATGCGAAAATAAAAATTTTGTTAGAAAAATTTTTGGTATTTTTGCATATTTGTGTTCACTAAAAAGTAAATTTTTGCCATCAAACTGTCAAACTCAGGACTTAAAAATTCTTGAAAAAATTAGCGACTTGATTTTGTTTATTAAACTTGTGATTTGCTCTTGACAAATTTAGAAGGTTTTCTTATTTTTTTTACTAATAAGGTCTTTAACATATCTGCTTCACTTGCATATTTATATGATAATTGTTCACTTCTTAAATCAGATAGCAGATATTCCTTGATAGCATCTGTATGAATTTTGTAATTAATCTTTGAAATTGTTCTATTTAGATTCCAACCTAGTGACAGTCTTGAATTCTCGTCATTCTTCAATCTTTGATAGTCTTGGATGATATACAACTTAAATTCAGGAGATATCCATGAAGCAAATTCCATGGCTATATGAAAATGGGCATATGTTCCACCATATCTTCCAGCCTTTGAAACAATACCTATTGCATTTGTATTTTTAATCCATTTTTGTGGTGTCATTGTAAATCTATTTAGACCCACGTCCATTTTAAACGTGTCGAATTGCACACGGTTAAAATTTTTATTATTTAATATCTCCCACAAAGCTATAAATTCTAGTGTATTTCTATTTCTCATCCAATTCTGAATAACAAATTGTGGATCATCTTTGTTTTTATACCTTGCAATATCTGTTAGACTTATATAATCATTTTTAAAATCTTTTGTATAAATTTGTATTCCAAAACCCTTTGCATCTAGT
Organism: Mesomycoplasma ovipneumoniae; assembly: GCF_024758565.1. NCBI lineage: Bacteria > Bacillati > Mycoplasmatota > Mycoplasmoidales > Metamycoplasmataceae > Mesomycoplasma > Mesomycoplasma ovipneumoniae. The sequence continues at coordinate 480,020 of NZ_CP079199.1, read as the reverse complement.
GTTTCTTTTTTTGTTTTTGGCAAAATATATCCCCTTTCTTTTCTTCTATGTACTGTTTACAATTATTTAAACTTTAAATAACTCTAAACAGTACATAGATTTTTAATTTTTATAGTTTTTAACTTTGGTAGAAACTTCAAAACCCTTGTATTTACCCGATAACATGCCTGTCTCTTTATTATGACACGAGGCCAAGAAGTTAGACCATAAACTTTAATTGTTTCACACTCTTCTAAGTGATGATGGTCATTTAAAATTCAGTTTGGTCTAAATCAATTTCTTCTCAGTTGATTTTGGCTGAAAAATATTTTAAATCCGGGCGGTCAACACCTTGTTTAAGTAGCTCATCTTCTTGTTTTTTGATAAAAATCGATAAAAAATCAAACCTAAAATATAGTTTTTATAATTATCGTATTTGCTAACAATTTCTTTAGCTACTAAGTCATATGGGGATAAATTTTGTTGCTGCTTTTTCATATTTTGGTCCTTTATGATAAATTTTATCAAAACAGATTTATCTTAAAAACACAAAATACTTAATATTCCCTTGGCAAAATCAATTTATGGACAAAACAGCAAAAATCATAAAAAAATACAACTACTATTTAAACTCAATGCAAATAGAAAACTCGTTTTTATTTGCAGCGAGCCTAAAAAAATATGTGAAGTTTTGAAAGAACAATAACCAAAAGCCTTAAATTTATAGATTTCTAAACGGTTAAATTTAAGGCATACCATTATATTTAAAAACATAACGGATAATTCGCATTTTCTGATTTTTTTATGCCAAAAACATTCTTAATTCCCCCTTAATTCAATATCAAACTTATTAATTTATTCTTAGTGAGTGTTATTATAACATAATTTTTTCTTGTACCAAACATTTTTTTTTTTTTTTTTGCAAAAGGTTAATTTTGAACTAATCAAAATTAAGATTTTAGGTCAAAAAACGTGGATTTACCGGGTATTTTTGCGTATTTGTATTAACTAAAAAGTGAATTTTTTCCATCAACTGGGAAACTCAGGAAAATATGCCTGAATTTTAGTACAGTTTACTTTTAGCCATTGATTTACATAATAACTTATTCTTTTAAAAAACAATTTTTTAGGTATTTTTCCTAAAAAATTTTTAATATATAGTATAATCATAAAAATAAAGAATTAATATTCTATATAAAAAAAGGAAAAAACATGAAGAAAAAGTTAAAGTTTTTTAAGTTTATCACTAATATTGTTGCTTTCACTTCACTTACACTAAGTGTTTTTGGACCGCTTTGACATTTTCAAAATACAAAAAGCTATTCAGATTTCAAACTTGAAACTCGTGATATAGAATTATCAAATTCAAAAAAACCGGTAAATTTTGATGATTTAGTGCAAATTGTTTCAACCAAAAACCAACAAAATTCGCTTGTTATTAATGCAAATATTAAAAAAGCCAAAACACATCTAAACAAAACAAGTACTAATTCAGACTCTCCTAATCTGGATGATATTGAAATTCAAATTAATCAAGAAGGTGAGGTAATTTTAAATAGTGCTTCACTTGAATTTGTTGACAAAAAAGCTGAACTCTATTTTGAAGAAGGTGTACCAAAACTAAAATTAGAAGGTTATGTTTTTGACTTTAGAGAGCTTCAAAATCAAATTCGAGTTCAAAAAACCTTCTTTTTCCTTTTACCTTTTATTCCATTTATTTCAAATGCTGTCGCAGCTGCCATTGCCGCAGTAGCAGTTTCGACAGCTGCTGCGGTAGCTGTGGAAACTATTCCAAAAGTTGTTGATGATGTAGGTAGATGATTTGGGAACCGCGAAAGTTACTATCCGTCAGTTGGTTATAGTCCTGTTCATGCGCCAGCTGATGATAGCCCTATTGTTTCAAGAGGTACTGACTCAATTGAAGTTGATTTAGATAAATTGACAAAAGGAAAAAGTAAGTCTAGAATTAAAACAATAGCAGGTACAACAACTTTAAATCTTTCTGTTGTAAAAGATGAGACAAAATTAAGAAATTACACTGGAATCCATCCAGCTTGATTTTTTAATTTTCACACTGAAGGCTTAAAATCTTATTTTGTTATTAGTGAACAAGCAATTCCAGAAACTGCAGCTTGAATTTGAGCCGTTTCAAATTTGACAATGCAGTCAAAATTAACCCAAATTGTTATTGATACTTTGCTGCCTAGTTCGCTAAAAGCTAAAATGAATAAAAAAGACCGTGATAATATGGAGGAAAAATTAAAGTCCCCTATTGATTTTTATTCGAATAATTGATGAGTTATGAAAAATCTGGCTGAAAAAACAAGAGATACAGCAAATTTGATTGTAGGAAACGGATGGCTACGAAGACAAAATAATAATTTAAATAAAGATCCCAGTTTTACTAAAGGTCCCTTTGTTACCGGAAGCGGACTTGCTCATGATTCTATTGATTGAACCGACCCCGACAACTTCTTTAGAACTACTCACAAGGATAAAGAGCCAGATGAAAAACCGTACATAAAAGTCTTTTTCCGCGGTTATCATGTAAGAAGAGCAAGATTAAGACACGAGCATCTATATAGAAATGAAATGCTAAATGTTGAAAAGGTACATTTTTTATATGGAACACCAATTAGATTTAATGTCTAAGGCGAAAAAACAATTAAAAAAACTAAAATATTTAGAAATTAATATTAAAAGTCCTTGTTCAGTTGAAAATATAATTCAAGATTATGATCCTGAATGTGAAGATAGGTTTGCGCGAATACCTAATTTTTTATGAGTTTATGGTATGGATTTTTGCGCTGAGGTAATTAACCCGATTGAGACAATTATTGGTATTGACTATAAACAGGATGACTATATCTATAACCTAAAATTAGTGGATATTCCAAAAACTGTGTTTTTTTCTAAGGATCTTGAAAATTTCCATTTTTATAATGAGATTAGATGCTTGATTGGTAGTCGTACTTACGAAGATCAAGAATATTGTCAAAAAAATAAAAATAAGAGTGGCGAGCCTGTTCCTCGAGTTTATTTTTCAAATACTTGGTACTACACTAAAGGTTTGAAAAAGGTTGTTGTTGCCTTTGAAAACTTTAATGACACTGAAAAATGTGAATTTTCAATTTCTTATCCTACCGTTTTTAGAAAAATATTTAAATCAGTAGAAAAATTAAAAGACATTGAATCTTTAATAATTAAGGAAATAAAAGAAAGTGTTCCTTATGCAAAGCCAAAAAATTTATCAAATTATCACGAAAAAATCTTTGATTTTTTATCAAAAAGATATGAATATAACTCAGAATATGTCGATATAAACAAACCATATTTAGGACAAAAGGTAGAAAATATCTACAATTTGTTGTTAAAGGAGAATTATAATTTTGGCGAAAAAACCAAAATTCAACCAATTCAAAATGTATTTACTTTTGAGACTTATGATAATTTGCTTAAAAAATTTGAAAAATACGGGATTAAAAAGCTTGATTTAAACATTGAAAACCGGGATAAATTTATTCTTAGTTGATTTGATAAATTTGGTCCTGAGTATCGAAAATTCTGCATCAACCTTTTTGGTAAAAAAGGCCAATTTTATTATGATAATTTAGATAAATGAACAAATAAAATCGAATTTATCTATTTGTTACAAATTTTATTTGGTCCTAGATATCATTTTAACACTGAGAATGTTGACCTTGCTGAACCTGATTATTTTATTTTACCAAGTTGAGCCAAACTTAAACTAGAAAATTTCCAAATTTTTTACTTTGGCGACCAAGAATATGGACTTTTTGATGAAATAATTGAACAATTTGAGTCAAAAAAACCAGTTTTTTGATTTAAACCGTATTATCGTTCCGCTTATAGCACCGAGACTGGCTGAATTTCGCCCATTTCACTAAAAAATTTTATTCTATTATATGTTGGCGGGCAAAAAATTTATTACTGATTTGGCCATTCGAATTTATATGATGATATTTATCAAGGCAAATATAAAATTTTAAAATATTATTTTAAACAAAAATTAGTCAAACTTGAACAAGATATTTTTCTGCGAAATAACCAAGATCCGCAGTTTCTTTTTTATTTTCCACCAAAATCAAATCATTTGAATAAAAATGTAATTGAATCTTCTATGGAAGAACTAATTTTATATCGTGATGCAATTAAAAAATACCAAGAAGAAACAACTCATGAATTTGAGTATTTTCAAGATTTTATAGAAAATTCTGGTTTATATAGCCAACAACAAAAGAAATTGATTTTAGAAGAGCACTTTGATTTTTCTTTAAATTATCGAGAAAAAAATTACTATTTTGAAGAGATTAAAAAGACAGATTTTCGCGGTGATTATGGCGAGAAGGCTCGTGATGATAAAAAAATGTTTGCTGATCTTTTGGATGGTAAAAAACTTCAAAGCTAAAAATTTTAAATTATTTTTTAAAATTTTTAGCTTTTTTATTTTTGTTTATTCAAAAATAAATATTTTGTTATAGAAATTTTGTTTATTTGCAAAAGCTGCTTGAATTTTTATCAATTTATTTTTTAAGACGGTGAATTTTTAACGAAATTTTCCCTAAAAAGTTTTAATGTATGCTATAATTTACACACTAATGAATTTGAATATAGTATATAAATAAGGAGAAAACATGAAGAAAAAACTGAAACTTTTTAAGTTTATCACTAATGTTGTCGCTTTCACTTCACTGACACTAAGTGTTTTTGGGCCGCTCTGACACTTTCAAAATACAAAAAGCTATTCAGATTTTAAACTTGAAACTCGTGATATAGGTTTATCAAATTCAAAAAAACCGGTAAATTTTGATGATTTAGTCCAAATTGTTTCGACCAAAAACCAACAAAATTCGTTTGTCATCAATGCAAATATTAAAAATTCTCAAACACGTCTAAACAAAACAAGTACTAATTCACACCCTCCTAATTTAGACGATATTGAAATTCAAATTAATGAAGATGGTCAGGTAATTTTAAATAGCGCTTCACTTGAATTAGTTAACAAAAAAGCTGAACTCTATTTTGAAGAAGGTGTACCAAAACTAAAATTTGAAGGGCATGTTTTTGACTTTAGACAGCTTCAAAATAAAACTCGGGTTGAAAAAACTGTGGCACCAGCAATCGCTGCTGCTCCTGCTGCTGGGCTTGGTGCATTATTTTGATATGCTGTTGGAGCTGCTATCGTTGGTTCGGTTATTGGTATTGCTGCTTCGGTCTTTTTTCCGAATATTGTTAGTGATGTTGGAAGATGATGGAATAATAATCGACCTGCCCATCCTGTCCACAAGGATGATGATAGTCCTATTGTTTCAAGAGGCGCTGACTCAATTGAAGTTGATTTAGATAAATTGACAAAAGGAAAAAGTAAGTCTATAATTAAAACAATAGCAGGTACAACGACTTTAAATCTTTCTGTTGTAAAAGATGAGACAAAATTAAGACAATACACTGGAATCCATCCAGCTTGATTTTTTAATTTTCACACTGAAGGCTTAAAATCATATTTTGTTATTAGTGAACAAGCAATTCCAGAAACTGCAGCTTGACTTTGAGCCGTTTCAAATTTGACAATGCAGTCAAAATTAACTCAAATTGTTATTGATACTTTCCTGCCTAGTTCGGTAAAAGCTAAAATCAATAAAAATAAAAGAGACCGTGAAAATATGGAAGAAAAATTAAAGTCCCCTATTGATTTTTATTCGAATAATCAATGAGTTATGGAAAATTTGGCTATAAAAACAAGAGATACAGCAAATTTGATAGTGGGAAATAGATGGTCAATTGATCCAAATAATAATTTAAATAAAGATTCCGGTTTTACTAAAGATCACTTTGTTGTTGGAGAAGGTCTAGCTAGCGATGCTATTGATTGAACCAACCCTAAAAATGCGTTTGATATTGATCCAAGTAAAGATGAAAATATACCATCATACGTAAAAATATATTTTCCCAGTTATCATGTAAGGAGATTAAGAATGATAAAGGGAAAAGTCGCAAAGAGGGAATTTATACGAAGAGAAAAAATGCTAAATATGGAAAAGGTACATTTTTTATATGGAATGCCAAAAAAATTTAATATCCAAGGCAAAACAACAGTTAGTTAAACTAAAATATTTAGAAATTAATATTAAAAGTCGTTGTTCAATTAGTAATATGGCTGAAGATGATGTTGATTTAACGTCTGATTGTTATTATAATAATTATCCATTTCCAAATTTTTTATACAATTACCTTTATTATAACGTCTTCGATCCTAATCCAATTGAAAGAATTATTAGTTTAAACTATAAACAAGAAGATTATGTTTATAGTTTAAAACTGAAAGATATCCCAAAAAGTACGTTTTTTTCCAAAAAACTCAAGCATTTCCATTTTTATAATGATATTAGGTGTTCGATTGGCGACTGTAACCATGATGAATATTGTGAAAAAAACGGAAAAGAAAATAATTTTTCTTTCTCTAAACTTTTTCCTTTGTATGGTTTATATGATGGTAAAGGTTTTAAAAAAGTTGTTGTTGTCTTTGAAAACTTTGATGATATTGAAAAATGCGAATTTTCAATCTCTTATCCGGCTGTGTTTTCAAAAATATTTAAATCAAAAACCGAATTAAGAGAAATTGAAGCTTTAATTATTAAGGAAATTCAGGAAAGTGTTCCTTATGCAAAACCAAAAAATTTAGCAAACTACCACGAAAAGATCTTTGATTTTTTATCAAATAGATATGAATATAACTCAAAGTTTGTAGATATAAATAAAGCATATTTAGGACAAAATGTAGAAAATATCTACAATTTCTTATTAAAAAAGAATTATAATTTTAGTGAAAAAACCCAAATTGAACCAATTCAAAATGTATTTACTTTTGAAACTTATGAAAATTTGCTTAAAAAATTTGAAAAATACGGGATTAAAAAGCTTAATTTAAACATTGAAAATCGTGATAAATTTATTCTTAGTTGATTTGATAAATTTGGCCCAGAATATCGAAAGTATTGCATTGAACTTTTTGGTGAAAGAGGCCAAACTTATTATGATAATGTGAATAATTGGACAAATAAAATCGAATTAATCTATTTGTTGCAAATTTTATTTGGTCCTAAATATTGAGTTGAAGATCTAGATTTTTATCCCGATGATCCTGATTTTCTTATTTTGCCAAGTTGGGCAAAATTAAAACTTGAAAATTTTGAAATTTTTTACTTTGGTGGACAAGAATATGGACTTTTTGATGAAATAATTTCCCAATTTGATTCAAAAAAGCCAGTTTTTTGATTTAAACCATATTACTACTCCGCCTATGGAGCGGGCGATGCATGAATTTTGCCAATTGCATTAAAAAATTTCATTTTATTGAATGTTGACGGTCAAAAAATTTATTACTGATTTTGCCATTCAAATTTATATAATAATATTTATCAAGGTAAATACAAAATTTTAAAATATTATTTCAAACAAAAATTGGTCAAACTTGAACAAGATATTTTTCTTCGTGATGGCAAGGATCCAGAGTTCTTTATTTCTAGATTACCAAGGGTAAATAATTTATATAAAAATGTGATTGGATCATCTATGGAAGAATTAATTTTATATCGAGATGCCTTGAATAAATTTCTAAAAGAAACAGACCATGAATTTGAGTATTTTACAGACTTTCTAGAAAATACTAATTTATATAGCCAACAAGAAAAAGAATTAATTTTAGAAGAACATGATCCCTTTTCTCGAGATTCTAATGATAGAACTGAATATTATAATGAAATTGCAAGAGTAGATTTTCGCGGTCACAAAAGTAAAAAATTTATTGAGATAGAAGGAGAATCCTAGATCTTTTTGTTAATTAATGAATTTAAAGACAAAAAATTTAAGTTTATTCTTAAAATTCTTAACTTGTTTTTCTTTTTTATCTATTTAAAAATAGCAATTTTGTCAGTTGAATTTATGTTTACTTGCAAAAATCTGCCTGACTTTGAGCGGTTGGAAGTTTGCCAGCCCAATCAGAATTAGCCAAAATTATTATTAATAACCTGCTGCCTAGTTCAATAAAAGCCAAAATGAATAAAAAAGATCGTTATAATATGGAGGAAAAATTAAAGTCCCCTATTGATTTTTATTCATTTAATGAGCTAGTTATGTGAACCTTGGCTCAAAAAACAAGAGATACAGCAAATTTGATTGTAGGAAACGGATGGCTGCGAAGACAAAATAATAATTTAAATAAGGATCCTGGTTTTACTAAAGGCCCTTTTGTTACCGGAAGCGGACTTGCTCATGATTCTATTGATTGAACCGACCCTAAAAACGCTTTTGAGATTCCTTATGAACAATCTGATCCAAAATCATACACAAAAGTTTTTTTCGAAGTTATCATGTAAGAAGAGTAAGACTTAAAAAGAAACATGTAGACAGGGATAAAATGTTAAATGTAGAAAAGGTACATTTTTTATATGGAAGTCCAATTAGGTTTGAAGTCTAAAGCAAAAAAACAATTAAAAGAACTAAAATATTTAGAAATTGATATTAAAAGTCATTGCTTAATTGAACGGATATTTTCCGATGAAGATTTTCACAATGATTGTAATAATGAATATCGAACAATTCCAGACTTTTTATGAGTTTATGTCATGGATTCTTGCGCGGTTGTAGACAATCCAATTGAAACTATTATTGGGTTAGATTACAAACGTGATGATTATGTTTATAATTTAAGACTAGAAGATATCCCAAAAACAGTCTTTTTTTTGAAAAAACTGAAAGACTTTGATTTTTATGATGAAATTAGGTGTTTGTCACGTAGATGAACTGATAAAGATTATTGTCGAAAAAAAGAAAATCTAAGTGATAAATGCAAATGAGAACCCTATTTTTCGGACACTCCCTATGAGACTAAAGATTTTAGAGTACTAATCGTCGCTTTTGAAAATTTTGGTGACACAGAAAAATGTGAATTTTCAATTTCCTTTCCTGCAGTTTTTCAAAAAATGTTCAAATCAAAAGATGAACTAAAAAAAATTGAAAATCTGATAATTAAGGAAATCAAAGAAAGTGTTCCTTATGCAAAGCCAAAAAATTTATGAAATTATCGTGAAAAAATCTTTGATTTTTTATCGAATAGATATGAATATAATTCAAAGTTTCTAGATATAAATAAAGCATATTTAGGCAAAAAAGTAGAAAATATCTACAATTTGTTATTAAAAGAGAATTATAATTTTAGTAAAAAAACCAAAATTAACCCCATTCAAAATGTATTTACTTTTGTAACTTATGAAAATTTGCTTAAAAAATTTGAAAAATACGGGATTAAAAAGCTTGATTTAAACATTGAAAACCGGGATAAATTTATTCTTAGTTGATTTGATAAATTCGGTCCTGAATATCGAAAATATTGCATCAACCTTTTTGGTAAAAATGGTCAATTTTATTATGATAATTTGAATAAATGAACAAATAAAATTGAATTTATCTATTTGTTGCAAATTTTATTTGGTCCTAGATATTTTTTCCCCACCGAGAATGTTGAGCTTGTTGACCCTGATTATTTTATCCTACCAAGCTGAGCCAAACTTAAGCTAGAAAATTTCCAAATTTTTTACTTTGGAGGCCAAGAATACGGACTTTTTGATGAAATAATTGCACAATTTGACTCAAAAAAACCAGTTTTTTGGTTTAAACCGTATTATCGTTCTGCTTATAGTACCAACACCGGCTGAATTTCCCCAATTGCATTAAAAAATTTCATTTTATTGTATGTTGATGGTGAAAAAATTTACTACTGACTTGGCCATTCAAATTTATATGACGATATTTTCCAAGGTAAATACGAAATTTTAAAATATTATTTCAAACAAAAATTAGTCAAACTTGAGCAAGATATTTTTCTGCGAAATAACCAAGATCCGCAGTTTGTTTTTTCTTCTCCATCAAAATCAAATTATTTAAATAAAAATGTAATTGAATCATCTATGGAAGAACTAATTTTATATCGTGATGCAATTAAAAAATTTCAAGAAGAAACAACTCATGAATTTAAGTATTTTGATGATTTTATAGAAAATTCGGATTTATATAGCCAACAAGAAAAGAAATTCATTTTAGAAAGACACTTTGATTTTTCTTGAAATTCTAGAGACGAAAATTACTATTTTGAAGAAATTTCAAAAACAGATTTTCGCGGTGATTATAGCGAGAAAGCTCTTGATGATGAGAAAATGTTCGCTGATCTTTTCGATGGCGAAAAACTTCGAAGCTAAAAATTTTAAATTCTTTTTTTAAAATTTTTACTTTTTTATTTTTGTTTATTCAAAAATAAAAATTTTGTTAGAAAAATTTTGTTTATTTGCAAAAGTTGCCTGAATTTTTATCAATTTATTTTTTAATATGCTGAATTTTTGACGATATTTTCCCTAAAAATTTTAATGTATGCTATAATTTAAACACTAGAAATTTGAATATAGTACATAAATAAGGAGAAAAAATGAAGAAAAAACTGAAACTTTTTAAGTTTATTACTAATATTATTGCTTTTTCATCATTAAGTCTAAGTGTTTTTGGGCCGCTTTTACACTTTCAAAATACAAAAAGCTATTCAGATTTTAAACTTGAAACTCGTGATATAGAATTATCAAATTCAAAAAAACCGGTAAATTTTGATGATTTAGTCCAAATTGTTTCAACCAAAAACCAACAAAATTCGCTTGTCATCAATGCAAATATTAAAAAAGCCAAAACACATCTAAACAAAACAAGTACTAATTCAGACTCTCCTAATCTAGATGATATCGAAATTCAAATTAATCAAGAAGGTGAGGTAATTTTAAATAGTGCTTCACTTGAATTTGTTAATAAAAAAGCTGAACTCTATTTTGAAGAAGGTGTACCAAAACTAAAATTAGAAGGTTATGTTTTTGACTTTAGAGAGCTTCAAAAACAAATTCGAGTTCAAAAAACCTTCTTTTTCCTTTTACCTTTTATTCCATTTATTTCAAATGCTGTCGCAGCTGCCATTGCCGCAGTAGCAGTTTCGACAGCTACCGCGGTAGCTGTGGAAACTATTCCAAAGGTTGTTGATGGTGTAGGTAGATGATTTGGGAATCGTGAAAGTTACTATGCGCCAGCTGATGATAGCCCTATTGTTTGAAGAGATACTGACTCAATTGAAGTTGATTTAGATAAATTGACAAAAGGAAAAAGTAAGTCTAGAATTAAAGCAATGGCAAATATAAAGATTTTAAGACTTTCTGTTGTAAAAGATGAGACAAAATTAAGACAATACACTGGAATTCATCCAGCTTGATTTTTTAATTTTCACACTGAAGGCTTAAAATCTTATTTTGTTATTAGTGAACAAGCAATTCCAGAAACTGCAGCTTGACTTTGAGCCGTTTCAAATTTGACAATGCAGTCAAAATTAACTCAAATTGTTATTGATACTTTCCTGCCTAGTTCAGTAAAAGCTGAAATTAATGATAATTATTATGACCGTAAAAATATGGAGGAAAAATTAAAGTCCCCTATTGATTTTTATTCATTTAATGAGCCAGTTATGTGAAATTTGGCTCAAAAAACAAGAGATACAGCAAATTTGATTGTTGGAAACTGATGGCTAGCATCATCAAATCATAATTTAAATAAGGATCCTGGTTTTACTAAAGGTCCTTTTGTTACCGGAAGCGGACTTGCTCATGATTCTATTGATTGAACCGACCCTAAAAACGCTTTTGAGATTCCTGAGGAACAATCTAATCCAAAATCATACACAAAAGTTTTTTTTCCAAGTTATCATGTAAGAAGAGTAAGACTTCAAGATGAACATCTAAAAAGGAACAAAATGTTAAGTGTAGAAAAGGTACATTTTTTATATGGAAGTCCAATTAGATTTGAAGTCTAAAGCAAAAAAACAATTAAAAGAACTAAAATATTTAGAAATTGATATTAAAAGTCGTTATTCAGTTATAAGTATATTTTCTGATAGAGATGTTCACTGTGATCGCGATGAAAAATATCGAAGAATTCCGGACTTCTTATGAGTTTATGTTATGGATTCTTGCGCGGTTGTACGCAATCCAATTGAAACTATTATTGGCATAGATTACAAACACGATGATTATGTTTATAATTTAAGACTAGAAGATATCCCAAAAACAGTCTTTTTTTTGAAAAAACTGAATGACTTTGATTTTTATGATGAAATTAGGTGTTTATCCCGTAGATGAGGTGATGAAGAATATTGTCGAAAAAAAGAAAATCTAACCGATGAGTATAAATGACAACCCTATTTTTCGGACTCACTCTATGACACTAAAGGCTTTAGATCGGTAATCGTTGCTCTTGAAAATCTTGGTGACACTGAAAAATGTGAGTTTTCGATTTCCTTTCCTGCAGTTTTTCAAAAAATGTTCAAATCAAAAGATGAACTAAAAAAAATTGAAAATCTGATAATTAAGGAAATCAAAGAAAGTATCCCTTATGCAATGCCAAAAAATTTATGAAATTATCGGGAAAAAATCTTTGATTTTTTATCAAATAGATATGAATATAATTCAAAATTTGTAGATATAAACAAACAATATTTAGGACAAAATGTAGAAAATATCTATAATTTGTTGCTAAAACAAGGTTATAATTTTGGCAAAAAAACCCGAATTAAACCAATTCAAAATGTATTTACTTTTGAAACTTATGAAAATTTGCTTAAAAAATTTGAAAAATACGGTATTAAAAAGCTTGATTTAAACATTGAAAACCGGGATAAATTTATTCTTAGTTGACTTGATAAATCCGGTCCTGAATATCGAAAATTTTGCATCAACCTTTTTGGTAAAAAAGGTCAATTTTATTATGATAATTTGAATAAATGAACAAATAAAATTGAATTTATTTATTTGTTGCAAATTTTATTTGGGCCTAGATATCATATGGACACTGAGAATGTGTATCTTACTGATCCTGATTGTTCTATTTTACCAAGTTGGGCAAAACTAAAACCTGAAAATTTCGAAATTTTTTACTTTGGCGGCCAAGAATACGGACTTTTTGATGAAATAATTTCCCAATTTGACTCAAAAAAGCCAGTTTTTTGGTTTAAACCGTATTATCGTTCTGCTTATAGCACCGACACTGGGTGAATTTCGCCAATTTCCTTAAAAAATTTTATTTTGCTGTATGTTGACGGGCAAAAAATTTATTACTGATTTGGTCATTCCAACTTATATGATGATATTTATCAAGGTAAATACGAAATTTTAAAATATTATTTTAAGGAAAAATTAGTTAAACTTGAGCAAGATATTTTTCTGCGCGATAATCAAGATCCGCAGTTATTTGTTTATTTTCCAAATCAAAATTATCTAACCAAAAATGTAATCAAATCTTCAATGGAAGAACTAATTTTATTTCGCGATGCAATGAAACAATATCGTCAAGAAACTCCTGATGAGTACCTATCTTTTCAAAACTTCGTAAAAAATTCAAGTTTTTATAGCTTGCAAGAAAAGAAATTGATTTTAGAAAAACATTTTGATTTTTCTTTAAATTATTGAGGAAAAAATTACTATTTTGAAGAGATTGCAAAAATAGATTTCCGCGGTGAATATAGCGAGAAAGCTCGTGATGATGAGAAAATGTTCGCTGATCTTTTCGATGGCGAAAAACTTCGAAGCTAAAAATTTTAAATTCTTTTTTTTAAAATTTTTAGCTTTTTTATTTTAGCTTATTCAAAAATAAGTATTTTGCTAGAAAAATTTTGTTTATTACCAAAAGCTCCTGAATTTTCTATCAATTTTTTTAAGACGTTGAATTTTTAACGATATTTTCCCTAAAAAGTTTTAATCTATGCTATAATTTTAATGAGTAAAGAATTTGAATATAGTATATAAAATGGGAGAAAACATGAATAAAAGACTGAAGCTTTTTAAGTATATTGTTAATATTATTACTTTTTCATTATTAAGTCTAAGTGTTTTTAGTCTACTTTGACATTTTCAAAATACAAAAAACTATTCAGATTTTAAACTCACAACCCGTGATTTAGATTTATTAAATTCAAAAAAACCGCTAAATCTTGATGAATTAGCCCAAATTTTTTCAACCAAAAACCAAGAAAATTCGCTTGTTATTAATGCTAATATTAAAAAAGCCCAAACATATCTAAACAAAGGGAACGCTAATTCAGCCCCTCCTAATCTAGATGATATTGAAATTCAAATTAATCAACATGGTCGGCTAATTTTAAATAGTTCTTTACTTAAATTTGTTAACAAAAAATGAACTCTATTTTGAAAAAGCTCCACCAAAACTAAAATTTAAAGTTTATGCTGTTGACTTTAGAGAACTTCAAAATCAAACTCTTGTTGAAAAACCTTCTTTTTTATAAATCAGTATACTAATAATAAAAAATGTTAAATGTTGAAAAGGTGGATTTTTATATGGAAAACCAATTAGATTTGAAGTATAAATCAAAAAAACAGTTAATTAAACTAAAATATATAGAAATTGATATTAAAAGTCGTTGTTCAGTTGGTAACATGACTAGGTATGATGTCGATTCAACATCTGATTGTTATTATAAGAATTATCCATTTCCAATTTTTTTATTCAATTACCTTTACGTTTATTATGACGTCTTCAATCCTAATCCGATTGAAAGAATTATTAGCTTAAATTATAAACAAGAAGATTATGTTTATAATTTAAAACTAGAAGATATCCCAAAAAGTGCATTTTTTTCCAAAAAACTCAATAAATTCCATTTTTATAATGATATTAGGTGTTTGATTGGCAACTGAGACGACGATGAATATTGTGAAAAAAACGGAAAAGAAAATGTTGATTCTATCTCTGAACTTTCTCCTGCATATGCTTTACACGATGGTAAAGGTTTTGAAGAAGTTGTTGTTGTCTTTGAAAACTTTGACGATATTGAAAAATGCGAATTTTCAATCTCATATCCGGCTATTTTTTGAAAAATATTTAAATCAAAAACCGAATTAATAGAAATTGAAGCTTTAATTATTAAGGAAATTCAGGAGAGTGTTCCTTATGCAAAGCCAAAAAATTTAGTAAATTATCACGAAAAAATCTTTGATTTTTTATCAAAAAGACATGAATATAACTCAACGCTTGTAGATCTAAATAAACCATATTTAGGACAAAAAGTAGAAAATATTTACAATTTGTTATTAAAAGAGAATTATAATTTTGGCGAAAAAACCCAAATTCAACCAATTCAGAACGTATTTACTTTTGAAACTTATGAAAATTTGCTTAAAAAATTTGAAAAATACGGGATTAAAAAGCTTGACTTAAACATTGAAAATCGTGATAAATTTATTCTTAGTTGATTTGATAAATTTGGCCCAGAGTATCACAAATATTGCCTCGAACTTTTTGGTAAAAAAGGTCAAACTTATTATGATAATTTGAATAATTGGACAAATAAAATCGAATTAATCTACTTGCTGCAAATTTTATTTGGCCTAAATATGAAATTGAAGGTCAATTTTTTTACCTCGATGAGCCCGATTATTTAATTCTACCAAGGTGGGCAAAACTAAAACCGGAAAATTTCCAAATTTTTTACTTTGGCGGGCAAGAATATGGCCTTTTTGATGAAATAATTTCCCAATTTGACTCAAAAAAGCCAGTTTTTTGATTTAAACCATATTACCACTCCGCCTTTTGTGGAGGTGAGGGATGAATTTTGCCAATTGCATTAAAAAATTTCATTTTATTATATATTGATGGGCAAAAAATTTATTACTGATTTGGCCATTCAAATTTATATGATGATATTTATGGAGGTAAATACGAAATTTTAAAATATTATTTCAAACAAAAATTAGTCAAACTTGAACAAGATATTTTCCTGTGTGATGGCAAGGATCCAGCCTTCTTTGTTTCTAGATTACCAAGGGTAAATAATTTATCTAAAAATGTGATGGGATCATCTATGGAAGAATTAATTTTATATCGGGATGCCTTGAATAAATTTCTAAAAGAAACAGACCATGAATTTGAGTATTTTAAAGAGTTTTTAGAAAATACTAATTTATATACCCAACAAGAAAAAGAATTAATTTTAGAAGAACACGCTCCCTTTTCTTGAGATAATGATGATAGAACTGAATATTATGATGAAATTGCAAAAGTAGATTTTCGTGGTCACAAAAGCAAAAAATTTCTTGAGATAGAAGGAAAATCGTAGATCTTTTTGTTAATTAATGAATTTAATGATAAAAGATTTAACTTTATTCTTAAAATTCTTAACTTGTTTTTTTACATTCTTGTTTATTTAAAAATAGCAATTTTGTTAGAAAAATTTTGTTTATTTGCAAAAGTTCCCTGAATTTGAGCCGTTTCAAATTTGACAATGCAGTCAAAATTAACTCAAATTGTTATTGACACTTTCCTGCCTAGTTCAGTAAAAGCTGAAATCAATAAAAATGAATGAGACGTAAAAATATGGAGGAAAAACTAAAGTCCCCTATTGATTTTTATTCATATAATGAGCCAGTTATGAAAAATTTGGCTGAAAAAACAAGAGATACAGCAAATTTGATAGTGGGAAATAGATGGTGAATTCATCCAAATAATAATTTAAATAAAGATATCGGTTTTACTAAAGATCACTTTGTTGTTGGAGAAGGTCTAGCTAGAGGTGCAATTAATTGAACCGACCCTAAAAATGAGTTTGATATTGATAAAAGTAAAGATAACAATATACCATCATACATAAAAATATATTTTCCCAATTATCATGTAAGGAGATTAAGAATGATAGGGGATGAGGAAAAGGGTATACAGTCGGAATTTATACCAAGAAAAAAAATGTTAAATGTTGAAAAGGTGCATTTTTTATATGGAAAGGCAATTAGATTTAGTAACCAAGGCAAAAAAAGAATTAATTAAACTAAAATATATAGAAATTAATATTAAAAGTCGTTGTTCAATTGGTAATATGGCTGAGGATGATGTTGATTTAACGTCTGATTGTTATTATAAGAATTATCCTTTTCCAAATTTTTTATACAATTACCTTCATAAAACCTACAATCCCAATCCAATTGAAAGAATTATTAGTTTAAATTATAAACAAGAAGATTATGTTTATAATTTAAAACTGGAAGATATCCCAAAAAGTGCGTTTTTTTTCAAAAAACTCAAGGATTTCCATTTTTATAATGATATTAGGTGTTTAATTGGTGAATGAGATGACAATGAATATTGTGAAAAAAACGGAAAAGAAAATGTTGATTCTATCTCTGAATTTTATCCTGCATATGCTTTTCACGACGGTAAAGCTTTTAAAAAAGTTGTTGTTGTCTTTGAAAACTTTGATGATGTTGAAAAATGCGAATTTTCAATCTCCTATCCGGCTATTTTTTGAAAAATGTTTAAATCAAAAAGCAAATTAAGGGAAATTGAAGCTTTAATTATTAAGGAAACTCAGGAAAGTGTTCCTTATGCAAAGCCAAAAAATTTAGCAAATTACCACGAAAAAATCTTTGATTTTTTATCAAATAGATATGAATATGATTCAAAGTTTGTAGATATAAATAAACCATATTTAGGACAAAATGTAGAAAATATCTATAATTTGTTATTAAAAGAAAATTATAATTTTGGCGAAAAAACCCAAATTGAACCAATTCAGAACGTATTTACTTTTGAAACTTATGAAAATTTGCTCAAAAAATTTGAAAAATACGGGATTAAAAAACTTAACTTAAATATTGAAAATCGTGATAAATTTATTCTTAGTTGATTTGATAAATTTGGCCCAGAATATCGAAAATATTGCATCGAACTTTTTGGTAAAAGAGGCCAAACTTATTATGATATTGCGAATAATTGGACAAATAAAATCGAATTAATCTATTTGTTGCAAATTCTATTTGGTCCTAAATATTGAGTTGAAGATCTAGATTTTTATCCCGATACACCTGATTTTCTTATTCTACCAAGTTGGGCAAAATTAAAACTTGAAAATTTCGAAATTTTTTACTTTGGTGGGCAAGAATATGGACTTTTTGATGAAATAATTTCTCAATTTGACTCAAAAAAGCCAGTTTTTTGATTTAAACCATATTACTACTCCGCCTATGGAGCTGGCGATGCATGAATTTTGCCAATTGCATTAAAAAATTTCATTTTATTGAATGTCGATGGTCAAAAAATTTATTACTGATTTGGACATTCAAATTTATATGAAAATATTTATCAAGGTAAATACGAAATTTTAAAATATTATTTCAAACAAAAATTAGTTAAACTTGAACAAGATATTTTTCTACGTGATGGCGAGGATCCACAGTTCTTTATTTCTAGATTACCAAGGGTAAATAATTTATATAAAAATGTGATTGGATCATCTATGGAAGAATTAATTTTATATCGGGATGCATTGAATAAATTTCTAAAAGGAACAGACCATGAATTTGAGTATTTTACAGACTTTCTAGAAAATACTAATTTATATAACCAACAAGAAAAAGAATTAATTTTAGAAGAACACGATCCCTTTTCTCGAGATTCTAATGATAGAACTGAATATTATAATGAAATTGCAAGAGTAGATTTTCGCGGTCACAAAAGTAAAAAATTTCTTGAGATAAAAGGAAAATCGTAGATCTTTTTGTTAATTAATGAATTTAATGATAAAAGATTTAACTTTATTTTTAAAATTTTTAACTTGTTTTTTTACATTCTTGTTTATTTAAAAATAGCAATTTTGTTAGAAAAATTTTGTTTATTTGCAAAAATGTGCCTGATTTTGAGCGGTTGGAAGTTTGCTAGCCCAATCAGAATTAGCCAAAATTATTATTAATAACTTGCTGCTAGTTCAATAAAAGCCGAAATGAATAAAAAAGATCGTTATAATATGGAGGAAAAATTAAATTCTCCTATTGATTTTTATTCGAACAATCGATAAGTTATGAAAAATCTGGCTGAAAAAACAAGAGATACAGCAAATTTGATTGTAGGAAACGGATGGCTACGAGGATGATCAAATAATAATTTAAATAAAGATCCTGGTTTTACTAAAGGTGCTTTTGTTACCGGAAGCGGACTTGCTCATGATTCTATTGATTGAACCGACCCTGATAACTTCTTTAAAACTACTCACAAAGATAAAGTTTCGAACAAAAATTCGAAAAAAAAGCGGCACATAAAAGTCTTTTTCCTCGGTTATCATGTAAGAAGAGCAAGATTTAAAGATGAATTTGTAGACAGGGATAGAATGTTAAATGTTGAAAAGGTACATTTTTTATATGGAACACCAATTAGATTTGATGTCTAAGGCAAAAAAACAATTAAAAAAACTAAAATATTTAGAAATTAATATTAAAAGTCGTTGTTCAGTTGAAAGTATAATTCAAGATTATGATCCTGAGTGTGAAGATAGGTCAGCCCGAATTCCTGATTTTTTATGAGTTTATGGTATGGATTTTTGTTTTGATGCAATTAACCCGATTGAGACAATTATTGGTATTGACTATAAACAGGATGACTATGTCTATAACTTAAAATTAGCAGATATTCCAAAAACTGTGTTTTTTTCTAAGGATCTTGAAAATTTCCATTTTTATAATGACATTAGATGTTTGATTGGTAGTCGTACTTATGAAGATCAAGAATATTGTCAAAAAAATAAAAATAAGAGTGGCGAGCCTGTTCCTCGAGTTTATTTTTCAAATACTTGGTACTACACTAAAGGTTTGAAAAAGGTTGTTGTTGCCTTTGAAAACTTTGATGATATTGAAAAATGTGAATTTTCAATTTCTTATCCTACCGTTTTTAGAAAAATATTTAAATCAGTAGAAAAATTAAAAGAAATTGAATCTTTAATAATTAAGGAAATCAAAGAAATTGTTCCTTATGCAAAGCCAAAAAATTTATCAAATTATCACGAAAAAATCTTTGATTTTTTATCAAAAAGATATGAATATAACTCAGAATATGTAGATATAAACAAACCATATTTAGGACAAAATGTAGAAAATATCTACAATTTATTATTAAAAGAGAATTATAATTTTGGCAAAAAAACCCAAATTGAACCAATTCAAAATGTATTTACTTTTGAAACTTATGAAAATTTGCTTAAAAAATTTGAAAAATACGGGATTAAAAAGCTTGATTTAAACATTGAAGACCGGGATAAATTTATTCTTAGTTGATTTGATAAATTCGGTCCGGAGTATCGAAAATTTTGCATCAACCTTTTTGGTAAAAAAGGCCAATTTTACTATGATAATTTAAATAAATGAACAAATAAAATTGAATTTATCTATTTGTTGCAAATTTTATTTGGCCCTAGATATTTTTTCCCCACCGAGAATGTTGAGCTTGTTGATCCAGATTATTTTATTTTACCAAGTTGAGCTAAACTTAAACTAGAAAATTTCCAAATTTTTTACTTTGGTGGGCAAGAATATGGACTTTTTGATGAAATAATTGCACAATTTGACTCAAAAAAACCAGTTTTTTGGTTTAAACCGTATTATCGTTCAGCTTATAGTACCGAGACTGGGTGAATTTCACCAATTTCCTTAAAAAATTTTATTTTATTGTATGTCCACGGGCAAAAAATTTATTACTGACTTGCCCATTCAAATTTATATGATGATATTTATCAAGGTAAATACCAAATTTTAAAATATTATTTTAAGGAAAAATTAGTCAAACTTGAACAAAATATTTTTCTGCGCGATAATCAAGATCCACAGTTATTTGTTTATTTTCCAAACAAAAATTATTTACATAAAAATGTAATTGAATCTTCAACTGAAGAACTAATTTTATTTCGTGATGCAATAAAACGATATCGTCAAGAAACTCCTGATGATTACTTATCATTTCAAAACTTTGTAAAAAATTCAAGTTTTTATAACGAGCAAGAAAAGAAATCGATTTTAGAAGAGCATTTTAATTTTTCTTTAAATAGTAGAGGCAAAAATTACTATTTTCAAGAGATTAAAAAGACAGATTTTCGCGGTGAATATAGTGAGAAAGCTCGTGATGATGAGAAAATGTTCGCTGATCTTTTCGATGGTGAAAAACTTCGAGGCTAAAAACTTTAAATTCTTTTTTTAAAATTTTTAGCTTTTTTATTTTAGCTTATTCAAAAATAAAAAATTTGTTAGAAAAATTTTGGGTATTTTTGCATATTTGTGTTCACTAAAAAGTGAATTTTTGCTGTCAAACTTGAAACTCAGGACTTAAAAATTCTTAAAAAAATTAGCGACTTGATTTTGTTTATTAAACTTGTGATTTACTCTTGACAAATTTAGAAGGTTTTCTTATTTTTTTACTAATAAGGTCAGATTTGATTTTCTAATATTTTTTCATTTGCATCATCTGCTTTATTTTTTTTACTTATTTAAAGTTATTTTTTATCTTTTTTTGGTATTAAAAAATGCAAGCAAAAGTGCTTGTATTTTACCTTAATTTGTGTTGCACTTGAACTTATAATTAAGCAAAACATTATCTATTTATAAATGCTTGTCTGTCAATTTTTGTTATATAGTTATATTTTTAATCTATAATTAATATGAAGTTCCGTCCAATTTGGAGCTTTTTTCTTTTTTTTGTTTTAAAAAAATAATAGGGAAAAAAATTTCTGTCACACAATTATTTTTTACCTTAATTTGTGTTGTGCTCGAACTTACTATTTAGGAACTTGAGGAAACTCAAGTTTTTTGTTATAATTAAACAAGATAAAAAGGCAAGAGGTGGGCGCATGAGCATATCATATGAGCCATTATGGAATCTTTTGAAATCAAGAAATATGAAGAAAAAAGATTTATTAGAAAAAGCAAATTTAACAACAAATTGCATAGCGAATATGTCAAAGAATGAGTATATATCATTAAAAAATATTAAAAAAATATGCGATGCACTTGAATGTAATGTAGAACAAGTTATTAGTTTTAAAAAATAGGAAGGTAATGATATGTTAAAATTTTTTGATTTTTGTTAGGAATCGGCGGGGCAAGAATTGGATTAGAAAACAATGGACTAGAGTGTGTTGGTCATTGTGAGATAGATGAAAAAACTGCAGAAACTTATAAATTATTTTTTAATGATGGTAGAAATTTTGGTGATCTAACCAAAGTTGATATCGACAAATTACCTAATTTTGATTTTATGATCGCTGGATTTCCGTGCCAAACATTTTAATTGTAGGTAAAATGCTAGGGCTTGAAGACGAAAAAAAAGGGGGGCAGATAATATACTCCTTAATTGAAATTATGAAACAAAAAAAGTAAAGTATTTTACTTTAAGAATTTATGAAGATTTGATAGATATTACTAGCAAAAATTATTGAAAGTGTGGAGGATAAAATGATTAATAATAAATTGACATATATTTCTTTGTTTTCATCTGCTGGGGTAGGTTGTTATGGATTTAAAGTTGAAGATTTTGAATGTATTGCTACTAATGAACTAATTGAAAGAAGACTTAAGATCCAAAAAATTAATAATAAATGTAGTTTTAATAGTGGGTATATCAGCGGAGATATCACAAATAAAAATATACAAAATAAAATCTATAATGAAATAAAATTATGGAACAAAATGGGTAATGATAGAGTTGATGTTGTTGTAGCTACCCCGCCATGTCAAGGAATGAGTGTTGCGAACCATAAAAAGAAAGATGATGAAATTGAAAGAAATAGTTTAATTGTCGAAAGCGTAAAGATAGTAAAAAAGGTTTTGCCAAGATTTTTTGTCTTTGAAAATGTGCCAGCATTTTGGAATACTGGATGCACATATAATTCTGAAGTAGTTTCAATTGGAAATATGATTACTTCAGAATTGTCTTCAGAATACATTATAGAAAACAGAATATTAAATTTTAAAAATTATGGGTCTAATTCCTCTAGAACTAGGACATTGGTAATAGGCGTTCATAAGTCAGAAAGTGATTTTATATTGCCACTAGAATTATTCCCTAACTATAGAAAAGAGAAAACATTAAGAGAAGTTATTGGAACTATGCCTGAACTATCATGGGGTGAATATGACAATACAGATTTTTATCATAGTTTTAGGGAATATCCTATTCATATGAGGGATTGGATTTCTAATCTCAAAGAGGGGCAAAGTGCATTTGATAATATAGATGATGTTAAAAAACCTCACAAGATTATTAATGGAGAAATAGTAATCAATAAATTTAAGAATGGGGATAAATATAAAAGACAAATTTTTGATAAAGTTGCACCATGTTTTCATACAAGAAATGATCAAATGGCAAGTCAAAATACCATTCACCCTAATCAAGACAGAGTATTTTCAATACGAGAATTAATGAAGATGATGTCTATACCAGATAGTTTTAAGTGGTCGGAGTTATCTTTAGATGATTTAAATTCTAAATCCTATAAAGAAAAGAAAGCCATCTCAAAAAAGGAAGAAATGAACATTAGGCAGTCTATTGGAGAAGCTGTTCCCACTGAAGTATTTAGACAAATTGCTAATAATATAAAAAAGCATCTTAGGCAAAAAAAAATTAGAGAGGTTGATATTAATAAAATAATTGATGAGGAAAAACTTGCTGATATTAGTAATTTGAAAAAATATGTTTTGAATAACAAGGATAGTGTCTGTTTTGAAAGCTTAGCTCGAATTATAGAACTATCGAATGCTAAAAGATATTCTCATTCTGCATTTTATACTCCAAAAAAAATATTAAATGAAATAGCCTCAGTATTACCTGACTTTGAAAAGGATGAGGTTCATATTTTAGAACCTTCTGTTGGAATCGGGAGCTTTATTCCCCTCATATTTAAAAAATATGATTATATAAAAAAAGTATCACTCACAGTAATAGATATTGACCCAGAAATGTTAGATATATTAAAAGTCCTGTTCGATAGTAAATCAATTCCTGTGAATTTTAATATTAATTTTATTAACGCAAACTACATGGATACAAAGTTTAATTTTAAATTTGACCTTATTATTGGGAATCCACCATTTACTAAATTAAGTTCAAAAGATATTTTGAAATACATTAAAAATAGTGCCTTTAGTAAGAATTTAACTAATTTGGCAGGATTATTCTTGGAAAAATCATTGTTAGATTCACACAATGTATCATTAATATTGCCAAAAAATTTATTAAGCAACGTTGAGTATATAGGAACTAGAAATATACTCAAAGAATACAATGTTGATTCTATATTAGATTTTGGAGAACTAGGATTTAAAGGTGTTTTAATAGAAACTATAAACTTAACAATAAATAATAAAAAAAATTCAAAAATATTGGTTAAATCACTAACCAAAAATGTTAAAATTATGCAACCTAAAAAATATATATTTTCTGACGATTTACCTTATTGGGTGATTTATAGAAATGATTTTTTTGATAAAGTTTCGAATAAATTGATATTTGACGTCTTTTCTGTATTTAGAGATAGACAAATCACATCTAAAATGCTTAATAACTCTTATAATGGTGATTCTGTACGTGTTATAAAATCTAAAAATATTTCTGATGATGGAAGTCAAATAGTTAATATTGAGGATTATGATTCATATATGGATTTATGTAAAGCCAAAAAATTAAGTGTATATAAATTCATTGACAGCGATGTCGTTTATTTAGCGCCCAACCTGACTTACAAACCAAGACTATTAAGAAAAGAAAAAGGCTATATTACTAATGGTTCTGTTGCAATACTTCGAAAAAAATATGACTTTGAAATATCAGAAAAACAAAGATTATATATTTCTAGTCAGGAATTTAGAAAATTTTATTCATTGGCAAGAAACTATCAAACTCGCTCATTGAATATTGACAATACAAGTGTGTATTGGTTTGGATTAAATAAGGAAGTCTAATAATGAGCATTTACTCTGATTTTTTAAATCAATTTGATTATGATGTAAGAAAAAGTAACGATGCTAGATGGATAGATCAAAAATGTACTTTTGATGTTGTGTCAATTATAGCGGATTGTATTATAGAATATGTGGAAAATGAAAATGAAGAATTTACAGTGTCAGATATATGGCATAGTGAATATTCTAGAAACAATGTTATTGAAATTTTTTCAAAACCTGACCCCGAATTAAAAGCAAGTAATGAGTATGATAAATATTTTGGCCAACCAATAAAATTATTGTCTTATAGCAAAATATTATCAACAAGAAAGGAAAATAATAGATATTTTTATAAGATTAATAACCAAGAGCTATTGGAAAATATAGCTTTAAGGCCAACAAATGCATTAAATTTTCTTTATGAGTATATAGTAAAAGTTTTAAAGGATAGCGATTTATATAAAAGCTTTGAAAAATTCTTTGAAATTCAAACTAAAGATTCATATAAAGATGTAAGGCAAGACTTTATTGATTTTACTATTGAAAATACTGCGATTAATACAGAAACAGAATGTGGGAGGATATTCACAAAAATAATAAATCTATTAGCATTTAAACTTAAGAAACAAGGCACTGAAAAAGGTAGAATGTCATCAAAAAATATTACTATGAATGACTTGTTGTATAATAGAGCTAATTGGAGAGATGAGTTAAGTGGTAAGGATAAATCGGTAACAAGAGAAGAATACGAAGACACTTTGGATCAAACTAGTTCTAAAGCTTATGCTAAATATGCTGTAAATAAAGCTAAAAAAGATCTAAGAAAATATAATGATAAATATTACAGTTCTAAATCTGAAATTAAGCAACAAACAGAAACAGTTAGTGCGACGCAAGCTCATCATATTTTCCCACAATCAGATTATCCGCAAATTGCTGCCTATAAAGAAAATTTAATAATGCTTACTCCTAATCAGCATTTTATTATGGCTCATCCAAATAATAATACTCAATATATCGATAAGGATTTTCAATATATTTGTTTATTAATAAAATCTAATAAGATAATGGATAATTTGGTTTCAGATTTATTTCCTAAATTTTATGATTTTTATGATTATATGTATGTTTTGAATACAGGTCTTGATACTGAAGAGTTTAGTGAAGTTGAATATTTGGATTTTGCTACAATAGTTAACAAAATAGACTATTTTTATAGGGACTACATTGATAATAATAAATATATTTCAGTAATTAATGATAACAAAATTGCTACATAGATGTGGTTAGTGGGGGGGTGTAAACTAGGACAAAAACCAACACCTATGCCTTAACTCTTTAGTCTGTTTTATTTCACTTGCATATTTATATGATAATTGTTCACTTGTTAAATCAGATAGCAGATGTTTCTTGATGGCATCTGTATAAATTTTGTAATTAATTTTGGAGATTTCACGATGTAAATTCCAAGTAAGGGATAACTTGGAATTTACATCTGGCTTAAGTCTTTTATAGTCTAGGATTAAATAGAACTTAAATTCTGCTGAAATCCAAGAAGCAAATTCCATGGCGATATCAGGATGGGCAAACGTACCTCCGCCTCTACTTGATTTAGAAACAATACCTATCGCATTTGTATTTTCAATCTATCTTTGTGGCGATAATGTAAAGGCATTGCTACCTACTTTCTTTTTAAAGGAGTCGAATTCGACTCCTTTAAAATTAGGGTTGTTAATAGTTTCCCATAGACCAAGGAATTAAATTGTATCTCTTAGCCTTAGTCAGTTTTTAACAACATCTTTTGGTTCATGAATATTTTTATACCTTGCAATATCTGTTAAGCTTGTATAATCATTTTCAAAATCTTTTGTATAAATTTGTATTTCAAAACCCCTTTGCCTCTAGTGTTTCTTTTTTTGTTTTTGGCAAAATATATCCCCTTCCTTTTCTTCTATGTATTGTTTACAATTATTTAAACTTTAAATAACTCTAAATAGTACATAGATTTTTAATTTTTATAGTTTTTAACTTTGGTAGAAACTTCAAAACCCTTGTATTTACCTGATAACATGCCTGTCTCTTTATTATGACACGAGCCAAGAAGTTAGACCATAAACTTTAATTGTTTCACACTCTTCTAAGTGATGATGGTCATTTAAAATTTCAATTTAGTCAAAATCAATTTATGGATAAAACAACAAAAATCATAAAAAACAACTACTATTTAAACTCAATGCAAATAGAAAACTCGTTTTTATTTGCATTGAGCCTAAAAAAATATGTGAAGTTTTGAAAGAACAATAAATAAAAGCCCTAAATTTATAGATTTATAAACGGTTAAATTTAAGGCATTCCATCATATTTAAAAATATAATGGATAATTCGCATTTTCTGAGTTTTTTATGGCAAAAACATAATTAATTCCCCCTTAATTCAATATCAAAATTTATTAATTTATTCTTAGTGACAATTATTATAACATAATTTTTTCTTAGACCAAACATTTTTTTTTTTTTTTGCAAAAGACTAATTTTAAAATAATAAAAATTAAGATTCTAGGTCAAAAAACACGGATTTACGGTTATTTTTGCATATCTATATTCACTAAAAAATGAATTTTTGCCATCAACTGGGAAACTCTCGAAAATATACCTGAATTTTAGTGCAGTTTATTTTTAGCAATTGATTAACATAATAACTTATTCTTTTAAAAAACAATTTTTTTAGGCATTTTTCCTAAAAAGTTTTTTAATATATGTTAAAATTTTAATACAAAAAATTATCGAAAAAAGGAAAAAACATGAAGAAAAAGTTAAAGTTTTTTAAGTTTATCACTAATATTGTTGCTTTCACTTCACTGACACTAAGCGTTTTTGGCCCGCTTTGACACTTTCAAAATACAAAAAGCTACTCAGATTTTAAACTTGAAACTCGTGATATAGATTTATCAAATTCAAAAAAACCGGTAAATTTTGATGATTTAGTACAAATTGTTTCGACCAAAAACCAACAAAATTCGCTTGTCATCAATGCAAATATTAAAAAAGCCAAAACACATCTAAACAAAACAAATACTAATTCAGACTCTCCTAATATAGATGATATTCAAATTCAAATTAATCAAGAAGGTGAGGTAATTTTAAATAGTGCTTCACTTGAATTTGTTAATAAAAAAGCTGAACTCTATTTTGAAGAAGGTGTACCAAAACTAAAATTAGAAGGTTATGTTTTTGACTTTAGAGAGCTTCAAAATCAAATTCGAGTTCAAAAAACCTTCTTTTTCCTTTTACCTTTTATTCCATTTATTTCAAATGCTGTCGCAGCTGCCATCACCGCAGTAGCAGTTACCACAGCTGCTGCGGTAGCTGTGGAAACTATTCCAAAGGTTGTTGATGATGTAGGTAGATGATTTGGGAACCGTGAAAGTTACTATCCGTCAGATAATTATGCCCCTGTTTCTGTACCAGCTGATAATAACCCTGTTACTTGAAGAACTGAAAGTTCAATTGTGGTTGACTTAGATAAATTACCAAAAGCAAAAGGTGAGCCTAGCATTAAAGAAATAGCAAATACAGCGACTTTAGAACTTTCTATTGTAAAAGCAAAAGAAAAGGAAAAATTAGTAAACTACACTGGAATCCATCCTGCCTGATTTTTCAATTTTCACAATGAAAAGTTAGAACCTCATTTTGTTATTAGTAAACAAGCAATTCCAGAACCTGCAGCCTGACTTTTAGCGGTTGGAAGTTTGCTAGCCCAATCAGAATTAACCAAAATTATTATTAAAAACTTGCTACCTAGCTCAGTAAAAGATAATAAAAATGTTTATGACCGTGAAAATATGGATAAGAAACTAAATTCACCTATTGATTTTTATTCATATAATAGATCAGTTATGGAAAATTTGGCTATAAAAACAAAATATACTGCAAATTTGATGGTAGGAAATAAAGGACCAAGAAACCCAAATTATAATTTAAATAAAGATATTGGTTTTGCTAATGATCGCTTTGTTGTTGGAAAAGGACTAGCTAGTGATGCTATTGATTGAACTGACCCTAAAAATGCGTTTAATATCGAACTAAATGATAAGAAAAATAAACAATCATACATAAAAATACTTTTTCCCAGTTATCACGTAAGGAGAGCAAGAATGATAAAGGGAAAATTCGAAAAGAAGGATTTTATACCAAGAGAAAAAATGTTAAATATGGAAAAGGTGCATTTTTTATATGGAGATGCAATTAGATTTAGTAACTAAGGCAAAAAAACACTTAATTAAATTAAAATATATAGAAATTGATATTAAAAGTCGTTGTTCAGTTGGTAACATGACTAGGGATGATGTTGATTCAACATCTAATTGTTATTATAAGAATTATCCATTTCCAAATTTTTTATATGATTACCTTTATGAAACCTTCAATCCCAATCCAATTGAAAGAATTATTAGTTTAAATTATAAACAAGAAGATTATGTTTATAATTTAAAACTGGAAGATATCCCAAAAAGTGCATTTTTTTCCAAAAAACTAAAATATTTCCATTTTTATAATGATATTAGGTGTTTAATTGGCAACTGAGATGACAACGAATATTGTGAAAAAAACGGAAAAGAAAATGTTGATTCTATCTCTGAACTTTATCCTTGGTATGCTTTTCATGACGGCAAAGGTTTTAAAAAAGTTGTTGTTGTCTTTGAAAACTTTGGTGATATTGAAAAATGCGAATTTTCAATCTCTTATCCGGCTATTTTTTGAAAAATGTTTAAATCAAAAAGCAAATTAAGAGAAATTGAAGCTTTAATTATTAAGGAAATTCAGGAAAGCGTTCCTTATGCAAAGCCAAAAAATTTAGCAAATTTCCGCGAAAAAATCTTTGATTTTTTATCAAATAGATATGAATATGATTCAAAGTTTGTAGATATAAATAAACCATATTTAGGACAAAATGTAGAAAAAATCTATAATTTGTTATTAAAAGAGAATTATAATTTTGGTGAAAAAACCCAAATTCAACCAATTCAGAACGTATTCACTTTTGAAACTTATGAAAATTTGCTTAAAAAATTTGAAAAATACGGGATTAAAAAGCTTAATTTAAACATTGAAAATCGAGATAAATTTATTCTTAGTTGATTTGATAAATTTGGTCCAGAATATCGAAAGTATTGTAGCGAACTTTTTGGTGAAGATGGCAAAAATTATTATGATAATGTGAATAATTGGGCAAATAAAATCGAATTAATCTATTTGTTGCAAATTCTATTTGGTCCTAAATATTGAGTTGAAGATTTAGATTTTTACCCCGATACACCTGATTTTCTTATTCTACCAAGTTGGGCAAAACTAAAACTTGAAAATTTCGAAATTTTTTATTTTGGCGGGCAAGAATATGGACTTTTTGATGAAATAATTTCCCAACTTGACTCAAAAAAGCCAGTTTTTTGATTCCAACCATTTTACTACTCCGCCTATGCAGCTGGCGAAGCACGGATTTTGCCAATTGCATTGAAGAATTTTATTTTATTGAATGTTGACGGTCAAAAAATTTATTACTGATTTGGCCATTCGAATTTATATGAAAATATTTATCAAGGTAAATATGAAATTTTAAAATATTATTTCAAACAAAAATTAGTCAAACTTGAACAAGACATTTTTCTGCGTGATGGCAAGGATCCTGCGTTCTATGTTTCTAGATCACCAAGGCAAAATAATTTAACTAAAAATGTCATTGGATCATCTATGGAAGAATTAATTTTATATCGAGATGCCTTGAATAAATTTCTAAAAGGAACAGACCATGAATTTGAGTATTTTACAGACTTTCTAGAAAATACTAATTTATATAGCCAACAAGAAAAAGAATTAATTTTAGAAGAACACACTCTCTTTTCTTGAGGTTCTGATGATTGGACTGAATATTATGATGAAATTGCAAGAGTAGATTTTCGTGGTTATAAAAGCAAAAAATATCTTGAGATAGAAGGAAAATCGTAGATCTTTTTGTTAATTAATGAATTTAAAGACAAAAGATTTAGGTTTATTTTTAAAATTCTTAACTTGTTTTTCTTTTTTATCTATTTAAAAATAGCAATTTTGTCAGTTGAAATTATGTTGACTTGCAAAAATGTGGCTCCCGAGTTTCCCGGTTTGGTAAGATATCTTAAAAAAGTGTCCTGGTTTATTTTTAGGTACTTTTTAACTTTTTGGCAAAAATTAATTACCTATTTTTTTTTTACTGTTTTATTAAGATATCAAAGCTAAAATCATACCTATTTCAAATATTTGGATCACTAGGAACACCATCGCGATTTTAAAATATCATTTACTGGTTTGAAGTGTTAAATTCATCCGTCTGTCTTAATTTTTGGTAGTGTTTTAACTAAAAAAGCTAAAATTTTGACTTAAAAAACAAAATTATGAAATTTTTAAACTACTTTTTTAGTTTAAAACACTAACAAAAATCATAAAAAATACAACTACTATTTAAACTCAATGCAAATAGAAAACTCGTTTTTATTTGCAGCGAGCCTAAAAAAATATATGAAGTTTTGAAAGAGCCATAACCAAAAGCCCTAAATTTATAGATTTCTAAACGGGTAAATTTAAGGCATCCCATTATATTAAAAAACATAATGGATAATTTGCACTATCTCATTTTATTAGACAAAAAACATAACTAATTCCCCCTTAATTCTAATCTCAAAATTTATTAATTCATTCTTAGTGATGCTTATTATAACATAATTTTATTTTTGACCAAGCATTTTTTTTTTTTTTTGCAAAAGACTAAATTTAAAATAATAAAAATTAAGGTTTTGCTGTCAAAAAACCCGGATTTATGGGTATTTTTGCATATTTGTATTAGGATTTTTTTAAATAAAGAGAAAATTTTAGGAAAATTTAACTTCTTTTCTTTATAATGTACCTTTAGTAACAATAAATTTTTATCCAAAGGAGTAATTATGGAAGGTCAAGATCCATTAAAACTAAAAAAATTTAGTCCTTTTAAAACTTTTGCTTTTAATAGTTTAGGCCAAAAAATAAAAGCAAGACCAGTCATTATTTTTCATGATACCGAAAATAATTATTACTATTATATTAAAGCTCGTGATGCTCGTTTAGATGATGGTACACTAAAAGAGCGTTTCAAAGGTGAAATTTTGATCCCAAAATCAGGCAAGGATAATACTTTATTTACAAAAGATTCTTATTTAGATTGTTCACAAATTTTTTATATGCGTGATAGTGAACTAGAAGAATTAGTTAAAAATCATCCGGATACAGAAATACTTGATTCAAAAGAATTAGAATTTGATCAAGTAGAAGAAATTTTTCACAAGATTTATGAATGTTTAAAATTTAAACCACCTTTTATTGTAATTTCCAAAGTTTCTTATGATTCAAAAACAGAAACAACTAAGTCCGAAGTTCAATATGCTAGTGATGAGCATTTAGAAAAGGATTATGAAAAAATAAAAGTCAAAACAAATGAAATAGACGAACTAAAAGATAGATTACAAAAGAAAAAAAGGCAAATAATACTAGATTTATTTGAAGGCGTTTTGTATGAAGCTTGAAACGAAAATTGAGAAGAAAAAGTGTATAACCCTTTATTTGAATGAATAAAAGAAAATGAATTTATCCAAAATGGATTAAATTCAATGGAAATTATTCATGAATATAGTAAGTTATCAAGACCATTAGTGCCAACAACAATTAACGGTAAAATAATTTATGCTAGCTTAATTAATAACAAATGGCATGATGGAAGAGATTATAGCTTATCTAAAAAAATAATAGACTCTGATTATAATTTTATGCTTGATTGATTTGAAGAAAATGATTTGGATACAAGCACGGAGTCATTTAACCAATTTCGTGAATCAATGCAAGAAGAACATGGTTTAACTGAAGTTTTTTATTATTATAAATTAGAGAATCAACTTAAACAAGAAGAAAAATTTAAAAAAGATGGACCAAAAATGAAAATGTAAAAAGGAGAAAAAATATTGAACTTGTACAATTAATTCTCGCTATTTTTCACTAGTTTTTTTGTCTAACTTTGGAATTTATATTAAAACAGTTAGCCAAACAAACAAGATAAAAGCATTTATTTTTAAAACATCAAGCCGCAAAGCAAATTTAACTTTTTAATAATAACTTGTTTAATTTATGGAGTAATTTATGTTACATTTGATCTATAAAAAATTAAAAAAACAAAAAATTTTATTACTAACTACTAGTTTTTTAGTACTACCAACTTTGATAGTTTCTTGCACTGATCCTCATCAGGAATCTCCAAAAAATATTTCTAAATCGCCTGGATCTGGGCAAGGAGATACCAATCCTGGAAATACTAATCCTGATCCTATTGAAAGAAACAACCCCAAAACCGCAGATCCCCAAAAAGGAAGCCCAATCCTAGAAGACAATTCTGAAATAATTACTAATTCAGTTCTGGGCTTTAACGGACAAAAGAAAAACCCCAAAGTAGCAAAAAACCGTTTTGATGTTACCAAAAACTACACCGAAGAAATCCCTAAGGCAAGTTTTATTCTTGACAATGGTGGCACTGGAAAATACGGACTCTTGCCTTATTGATATTATTTACAATCAATTCCTAAATATTTAGAAAAGAATAATTATATTATTAATAATAAATATAATAGAGAAGAATATTTAAAAAGATTAGAGTATTTTAATACAGAAATTAGGGATTATTGAAGTCGTAATTTAGTAGACTATAAAGCTGGCGGCAAGCGTGGCGAAGTCCAAGTTTGAAAACAAGGACTAGCCAATCAGTATAAACAATTCCTCAAAAAAAATGATAAAGAAAAAGATGACAATAATATTATTTTACCCGTTGATCTGACTGATGATGATAAAATAGATCTGTCAAAAAACTTTGACGATGATAAATATTTTTCAATAATTAAGTTTGAACTTGATAAATACAACGCCCAAGTTCCTGATGAAATGAAATATAATGTCGTCTTTGACTTTTTACTTGCCAACCAAAGAGCTTGACCCTCTACGGTTGATAAACTTGTTTATGGTGCGAAGAACAAACTTGATGAAGCCCGACTATTTCGTGACGATCTTTATATTGAAAAAGGATATAAGCCTAGCCAGCCAGAAAGACTATGATACGAACTTGGCTGATTTATGCTTCGCCCACAACGGATTATAAGTTCCGCCGGCATCGCCCAAGAAGTTTTAGGAAGCGTTTATCAAATTGAAAAAAATCTTTTTAAATTAACAAATAAAAATAAAAATATTGGTGAACAATTGAGTTCTTCTATGGTTCGCCCAATCACAAACTTTATAGAAGCGCTTGCTAATTTTTTAACTCCAAAGCATCATTTGGGTCTACGAAAAGACTTGATTTTTAATATTGATATCTCAAATAACGCAGATGACCAATCGCTAATCAGTGACTTTATTGAATATTACAACCAGAAACTTGTGCCAATAATTTGAAAAAATAATTTAAAACAACAAAACACCGCACTAAAAATAATACCCCTAACAAAACACCTCAAAGACCTCAAAGATGATTACTTTTTTAACAAATATCTTGCTCCTTATTTGCCAGAAATTAAAGAACTAACAAGCGAAGAAGACATCAAAAACGACCAAACACTTGATGAAGAAGCCAAAACAAAAGCGATTGAAGAAGCCAAAAAAGCTGGCATCAAAGCATGAAAAGATTGGCTAAAAACCTACCAAGACAAATACTCAATTCAGTTTAAAGAAGAACCAGGAATTGACAACGAAGACTTTGACCACGAGAGTTTATCCTCTGTTGCCAAACCAGATCCAAGTCAAAGCGCTAGTTCAGATAGTACAGAAACAACAACCGTTGGAAGCGAAGAAACCCAAGAAGAAACCGAAGCTCTGTCCACAAACTAATCCAATTTTTAAACTTTTAAAATAAAAAACAAAAAGAGAATAATCAATGCGACAAACAAAAAATCACATATTGAATACTAACGACAGTGATAAAAACACTTTGACTACTTTTCTAAACAAAGATAAACAAAAATTAAGATTTGTTGATTTATTTGCTGGAATTGGTGGTTTTCATCAAGCAATCGAGAGTGTTGCCAAAAAGAATAAGTTTGATATTGAATGTGTTTTTGTCAGTGAAATCGATCCATATGCGATTACTACTTATATTAATAATTTTAATGTTGACCAGAATAAAATTATTAATATTAAAGACCTTGACAACAACGCTAGTCAAGTTCCTGATCATGACTTTTTATTTGCCGGTTTTCCTTGTCAAGCTTTTTCAAATGCTGGTAAAAAATTGGGATTTTTAGATGAAATCAGAGGGACTTTATTTTTTGATATCGTAAAAATTTTAAAAAATAAAAAACCAAAATATATTTTGCTCGAAAATGTCAAAGGACTGCTCAGTCACGATAAAGGAAAAACTTGAAACACAATTGTTAAGATTTTAAAAGATGACTTAGACTATATGATCCCAGAAAAACCCCTTGTTTTATCACCTAATGATTTTGGAATTCCACAAGATCGAAAAAGAGTTTATATCCCTGGTGTGCTAAGAACAAAAACTAATAATCCCTCAAATTTTTTAAACATTGATGACCTCCCCAAAAACAAAATTAATAACCCTTTAAATAATAAAAATGTTTTCGAAGTTAAAGATTATATTTGGAATAATTTTCTATTAGACGGTGTTGATGATAAATATTATTTGAACCCAAATAATGAATTTAACAAATATTAAATAAGTAGAAAAATTTTAGACAATTAGTTTTTTATGTATTATTTTCCCGGTTTCCCAGTTTGATAAGACAATTTTAAAAAAGTCTCCGTTTTTAGGCGATTTTTTAATTTTTTTGGCAAAAGTTAATTACAATTTTTTTACTGATTCATTAAAATATCAAAGTAAAAATCATACCTATTTTAAATATTTAGATAACAAAATTATTGACACTCCCACAAGCTAAAAGTAATTTAATAAAAATATTTTTTTATTCTTATCAAGTATAATTATTAAAAATAATAAATATATGGAGGATTTATGAGTAGCTTAAAAACTTTACAAGAATACAAAAATGATATTAAAAATATGTCTAAAAGTCTTTTAAATGATGACCAAAAGAATTTGATTATCGAAATATTAGAAAATTCTAAGACAGAAAATTTAGACAATATATTCCAATTATTAATTCAAAAAGTAAAAATTGGTTTTACTTTTGATGTAGCACCTAGTGTTGATACAACACAAGTTGCTCTATTAACAAAAGACCAAAAAATGTCTTTTGTTAATGATTATTCAAAACATCAAAACAATAATTTAATTATTGGCGAGAATTATGATGTGCTTAAGAATCTACTAGCTCTAGAGAGAGAGAGAGAGAGAGAGAGAGAGACCGCGACCGAGGCGCTAAGCGCTAACTACGATATTATCTATATTGACCCTCCATACAATACAGATACATCAAAGACTGACGGCAATCAATTTTATAGTGAAAAAGATGATGTAAAAGCATCTAAATTTATTTATCGCGACAAATTTAGTCGCAATGGCTGACTAAATATGATGAATGAGCGATTAAAAATGGCTCGCTCATTATTAAAAGATGATGGTGTTATCTTTGTTTCAATTGATGACAATGAACAAGCATATTTAAAAGTCTTAATGGACGAAATTTTTGGTGAAGAAAACTTTGTTGCTAATTTAGTATGACGAAAGAAAAATACTGGTGGTGGCTCTGATAAATCCAAAATTGAAGTAGAAACAGAGTTTGTAATTTGTTATTCAAAAAATAACCAACCAATTTGAAATAGTCACCCAATCAATAAAGAAGATTACAAATTTGAAGATGAATACATCAATGATCGCGGAAAATATTATTTAACTGATTTGGACCATGTTTCTTCTTCGAGTTCTTTTCAATATTCCGCGTCGCTGGATTATGAGATTCAGGCTCC
This sequence comes from Mesomycoplasma ovipneumoniae, assembly GCF_024758565.1. Lineage (NCBI taxonomy): Bacteria > Bacillati > Mycoplasmatota > Mycoplasmoidales > Metamycoplasmataceae > Mesomycoplasma > Mesomycoplasma ovipneumoniae. The sequence continues at coordinate 443,209 of NZ_CP079199.1, read as the reverse complement.
AGATGGATCAATGTTTAAAAATCACAGAAATATAAAAAATCCAATGTCTTATCGGTATACCTTAGGTAAAGATTTGTTTGATTTTTCTTTCAATAATGGCTTTATCGAAATACAACGAAAAAAAGCAAAAGATGGAACTGAATATTGAAAAGCATATAAAAAAAATTATGAAAAAGTCATTATCAAAAGAGAAGAACCTTATCAAATCATCCCTAGAGAAAAAGGTAGAAACTTCTCAAACTTAATTTGCGATAGTAAAATAACTACAAGCAATGGAAAAAGAAATTTAATTTCAATAATTAAAAATAAAGATAAAGATAAAGATGAAGACAAAGACAAAGACAAAGACTTTCCTTTTCCAAAGCCAGTGGGACTAATTAAATATATAATCAATTTAATATCTAACAAAAATGCTCGTATTTTAGACTTTTTTGCTGGTTCAGGCACTACGGCACATGCTGTTTTGGAACTTAACCAGGAAGATGGTGGAAATAGAAGCTTTACAATTGTAACTAATGATGAAAATAACATAGGAACCAATATTTGTTATGAACGAATTTACCGAATCAACAATGGAATAGGTACAAAAGGCGAAAGTTTTAACTGAACACAAAAAAATCAACCCTTTAAAGCCAATCTAAATGTGTTTAAAACGCAGTATTTTGATACATCAATAACAAGCACGCAAAACGATTTGATTAAAAAGACTTATTTAGAGATGCTAAAAGATTTTAATATCAAAGATATTAATGAAAATAATATTAATGAACAAAATATTTTAGTATCCTTATGCGCTCTAAAACCAATTAAAAAAGGAGAATAATGGTTTTATCAAAAATCCAAGAACGTGCTGTTAGTGAATTAATTAACTGTTATAATGATTTTTTAAATAGCGATGAAGATGTTAACAAAAAAATCGTTTGTTTTAAAGCGCCAACTGGTAGCGGTAAAACCTTTATGATGGCTAATTTTATTCATAGAATTATTGAAAATAATGCTAATGACGGTTCGCCACATAAATTAGTTTTCATTATTGCTACACTTTCGTCGGCGGATTTACCTTACCAAATGGAGCAAAACTTGCTTGATTATAAACATGTTTTACAAGCTAATTATCAAGTTATAAAAGTTGATTCGCCAGGTGCTAGTGAGTCAAAAAATAAATCAAAAAATAAATCGAAAAATAAAAATGCATCGAAAAAGAAAAGGGACTATGACCCACAATTGCATGCTGAAGCTAATAATGTATTTATATTTGGTAAATCATCATTTGGTAAAAAGCGGATTTTAACTGAACATGGGATATTTGATGCATTTTTAGACCAAATAAGAAATGAAGATTACCGCTTAATTTACATTCGTGATGAAGCACACTATGGGGCGAATGAAACTAAAAGTAAAAAAGAATTTGAGTCTAAAGTTAGTGGTTTTGCAAGTTATGTAATTAAAATGACTGCTACTCCAGATTTTTGTCCTAATATTGTGTCTATTGATGAAAAAGATTTTGAAAATGATAATATCAAACTAATTAAAAACAACCCTGTTTTCAATGATTCAATTAACGATATTGATATTGATAAAATTGATGATATGCAAATTCTTGAGTTAGCTTGCAAGAAGTTTAACGAAATTAAAGATAAATACGCTCATAACAACAAAGAGGCATTAAATGTGCGACCAGCAATGCTTATTCAGGTTGATAGCGAAATTGAAGACCAAAGTGATGAATTTCAACAATACATCGCTAACTTAATTAAAATTTTAGAAAAGCACAATTTAAGTTGGGTTAAATATTTTTCAAATGACAAAAATGACAAAATCACATCAAATAAATTAATTGATTCTGATTTAAAAATTTCATTGAAAGAAATCTCAAGAAAAGGCGCTAATTATGATGTTATTTTATTTAAAATTGGTCCAGCAACTGGCTGAAACATACCGCGAGCGTGTATGCTAGTACAACTTAGAAAAGTTGCATCAAAAGTTTTATCAACTCAAACAATTGGTCGCATCAAAAGAGTACCAATTCCAATGCCAAGACATGAATTTGATGATAAATCAATTGCAAACACTTATTTTATTTATTCAAACCACAAAGAAACAAACAAATCTCGCATCCAATATCAATTGCAAGATGAATACAAAAATACCCAATTTGTTTATGGACAAATCAACACAGAAGCCATTAAAAAACAATTAAATAGTGCGAAATATAATGAGCAAATAATCAAAAATGTTTTTAATAAAGAACGTTTTCTTGAATATCAACAAAACTATTTAAAAGATTATAAAAAATACCATTTTTTAGATGGTAAAACTTCAACATACGGTGATAAAGTAAAAATTGATACAAAAATTACTAACTCAATTGAGCTTGAATTATACGTAATTGGCCAGTTAAATAAATTAAGAAAATATTTACCAAATGAATTGATAAATAGTATGCATCGGAAAATGTTGGACGAAAAAAATGGTGAATATTTAATTGACAAAAATATGTTTTGTTACATTCTTATCAAAAAATTTCTTGATAGCATCAAACAAAACTATCAAAATTGTTTAGAAAAAACAGTAAATTCAACAAAAAATCAAATTTTTGAAATTAAAGAAAGCAAAAATTTACCTGATAAAATTTTTATGACTATTTCTGATAACAATAAAAATAATAATATTGTTATTAAAGATGCAAGCAAAATCAAGTACGCTTACATTCCAATTGACCCAAGTCAAAATAATTACTATTTTGATTCAAATTCTGAGACTGCTTTTGTTAAAAACATTAATGATTCTCTATCCAAAAGTAATGACAATGTTCGATTATGAACTAAAAACCCACTATCTAGCGACATTTCATTTCAGTACTTTGACAATGATGATGAGATTTTAGCTTCATTTCCCGACTTTATTTTTGAAATAAAAAGTAAAAACGATGTTAAACATTATTTATATATGGAAGTCAAAAGTATTAATGATTACAACCCTGAAAAAACAAAGAAATTAATTGAATCTTATAAAAAATATATTCAAAATCAAATCGATTCAAGTGAAAATAAATCTTTTAGTAGTGAAATTAGCATTGCTGTTTGCTTTGTTAAAACCGAAAATAATGAAGACAAATTTTACTTAATAGGCGCAAGCACTAATAAAGAATTTAACAACAAAATCAATTTAGAAGTGCCATCAAACTTAGATGAAATTATAAGTAATCCAAAAAAATACATTACATATGAAAACGCCATAAATATAATTGATGATGCATTAAATATTGATTAGTTTATCGAACTTTTTCAAAAAAATTAAATCACAACACAGTATTTAGCCAATTACTGTGTTGTTTTTATAAAAAAATTAGAACCAAATTCTATTAAATAAGTAAAAAAAAATTAACAAAAGCACAGCACTCAAAATCTTGACAAAAAACTAGTTGCCTGATTTTTTTCTACTAACTTACAATTTTAATGTATTTAAATTTGTCTTCAATTGTGAATTTGTATTGTTTCATTTTTACACACCTTTTTTCGAATACGTCTGAAATTGGTGTACTAACTTACTTGGAGTTTTATATGATAAGCAACTTTGAGGTCTTTCATAGTTATACCAATCAATAAATGAACTTATTTTTTGATAAGCGGTAGCCACATTTTCAAAATTTTGACCCTCAATATTAATCAATTCTCGTTGAAAAACCGCATAAAAATATTCAATAGGGCGGTTTGCAAGGGCATTTCCTTTTGGTGACATTGATTGTTGGATACCATTTTGCTTTAAAAAATTAGCAAATTTGTAGTTCGCATATTCCACACCATGATCTGAATGGAAAAATTTTGGTTTAATATTATACTTTTTGATTGTTTGTTTTACTAAGTTTATAGTTTCTTCTGAAAATCTTGTTTTAGAAATTGAAAAATTTAGCAGGTAATTGGATTTTGTTTCAATAATTGAGTGTAGGTAAAATCATTCGTTGTTAATTTTGATAAATTTAATATCAGCAAACCATTTTTCACCAAAATTTTCTGAGCTAAATTCACCTTTGATATGATCTTCAGCCCAAATTCGTGTAAACTTTTTCTCTTTTGGAGCTGGTTTTCCTTGCCTTTTATAAGCTAGTGATTTTAATCCTAAAAATTCGTAATGTTTTTGAAACACGTACGTGGATACATAATTTCCCTGATTTATGTAAATATTATATAGGACGTCACGGCCTTTAACTTTTCGATTTAAATTGAAATTTTCAAGAATTCACTCAAGTAATTTTTCATCATAAACTATTTTCTTTGGTGGTTTTTTTGCCCTTATTTTCTCATAAATCGAAGTGCGATTAATATTAAAAACACTGCAAATTCTAGTGCAATTTTCGATTTTATCTTTATCTTTATCTTTCTCTTGTTCTTGTTTTAGTTTTTTGAGCTCCTCAAGAATAATTGCGGGGTCAATTCCGGATCTTTTAAGAACCCTCTCCACTATTTCTTGATAAATTCCACGATCATTTTCAGAAAGATCGTTAATTGTATATTTCTTTTTTGGTTTACGCGGAGATTTAATTTTTCCACGAGTACTTATTAGACTTTTCATATCATTATTATAAAACTTTTTTTGCCAATTTCTTATCAAATTATTAGCATATATATGCAACATTCATTCTTTATCCGCTTTTTTACTTTTAGATTTGTTTTTGTAAATTTCTCTAAATTCTTCTGCAAAATGCAAAATTGCGTTTTTTAACCCTTTAGATTCGGCAATTTTGATATATTTAAATTTCTCTTCAATTGTGAATTTGTATTGTTTCATTTTGACACACCTTTTTTTGAATGGTCTGAAACTAGTATACTAACTTATATATAAATTTATACACTTTTTTGACATTTTGATTTATTTTGTGTTTGTTTTAAATGGATTAAAAAATCATGGTGAATTTGCACTGGCGGGCGCAAGTAGATGCCATCTTAAAATTTGAGCAGCAAATGATTTAGTATTTTTTAAATCCAATGGATGTTCACCATTGAAGTTCACACCAAAATAGTTAAAACCGCGAGTTGCATAATTTCAACCTTGCAAACTGTTGCGAGGTGTTCCGGAGTTAATTAATGAAATGTAATTGTTATCAGCGCTTAAAATTCCAGTTCCTGAATTTCCGGCGTCAAAATATGTAGGCACATAGCCATTTTGATGTCTTAACATTACATTATAATTGCTTAATCCTGGTCGGTGAATAACATATGCAGATTGTTTTCCATAAGGGAAACCAACAATTGAAAAGTCATAAATTAATGACTGGTGGTTTATATTATAATCCATACCATTGAAATTAAATTTCATATTTTCAAGCGCTAGTCATGATTTTAATCAGTTGGCATACTCATATTTTCCTTGTGCAAGCGCTTCATCATAAAGTGGCTTAACATCGACCACAAAAATAGTAGCATCAATATTGCGGCCTTTATGTTCCTTTCCATCCCGACTTTGTTGATCTGATCCAGATCAAATTTGAGAAAGTAGAAATCCAGAATTTGGGTCTTCTTCTTGCTTTTGGCCTTGTATTGGTTTAGGTTTTGTATTTTTTGAAGAATTTGGACCTTTTAATAAGCCACCTCAGTAACTAAATCCAGCATTAACATTATTTCCAAAATTAAGTGAAGGTTTTACAATGTAACTATATCTTCGATAAGTGTTTGGCAGGCCAGTTGTTGAGTTATTTAGCTGGTCAAAATTTTTGACATTTTCTACGTGATTATTAGTTATAAAGTAGAATTTTCAGTCATTTTCATCATTATTTACTTTTCCAATCATCGTTGCAGAACCAAAACTAAAAGCAAGTGCACGTTGGAAATTATTTTCAAATTGAGGATTTGATTTGATAGTGGAATAATTTATATAATCATTGTTTTGTAAATAACCATTATGAATTTCATAGGGAACGTTTTGGTTTGGAAAATAAACATTTTTTCGAACACTAGGATCGGTATAAAAAGGAATTGGTGCATTTTCTTGAGTGTATGAAATCTGCTTATAATCGAATAAATTAGTTCGTCTAGTATGCTCTTCATATTGTTCATAATTCTCATAAATAACATTTACACCAGCTCCTCTATCTCACAAGATAAAAGCTTTATTTTTGTCAAATTTATCATTATTTGTAAAAGGATCATAACCTTGAGTGGTATTTACATAATTCACAGGATTACCAACAATAATGCTATATTCTTCACCTTTCAAACTTAATTTAAAGTGCAATCCATCTATTTTTTTTGTAACATTTAATACTAATGTTAATTTGGGAAGTGGTGTAGAGGAAGTATTAGTATTATTATATCTTTCTGGTAGTTCAAGTTCAATATTTAGTTTTGACTTTATTTTCAGTTCTGAATAGTCTATAGTAAATGAAGGAAACTTATGTTTAGCTTCATTGCCAATGATAGGATCGCCTGGTTTAGTGAATCTATTATAGCGATTGTCATCTTGAATTAAAACATTTCCATAAATTGTTAAATCTAGTTTTACATCTCGAGCATTTTCTAACATTTTTTCAAGGTACTTTTCTTTTAAAACTCAGGATGCACCTTTTCCATCTTGTGATCAAATTGCATCTTTAGCATTAAATTCAATTTGCCGATTTCGAATAACTTGATAATTTTCTACTATTAAAGTATTAAGACCCGAATGTCTTCATTTGAAACTTGAATTTTTGATATCATCAAGTGAAACAGAATTCGAACCAGCAACCTTGTATCAATTATTACCAACAACTATTTTTTCTGTTTCTTTTTTTTGGTTAGGGTAAGTATATTTTAAATTAATATAAGTATTGTTTTTATACTCAACTTTTTCATGAATTGTAATATCTTTAGTCTCAATAGAATAGTTATTTAGTGTCAAAGTTTGTTTATTTCAAGTTAATTGTTGATTATTATATTGAAAATCTTGTAGACTCACTTTATTCATAAGTAATTCTGGATATATATTATTTTGAAAATCATTTGATAAATTCACAAGTGTAATTTCTTCTGATTTTGAATAAACTTTGCTAGGATCACTTTTATTAATAAAGCCAATTTTGAATTTTAGCTCGCCTGTTCTTTCTGATTTTACATCATAATATACAATAAAATAGTCATTAATAATAGCAGAAATATTATTTGGATTAGTTGTTACTCCACTAGGAATTATGCTATTTGTATTTACTACAAAAACATTTGCTGAATTATCAATTTTAGCTTGAATACTTTGTTTGTCAAATTCATCTCCTCCGGTGGCAGCTTTTGATTCATCTAAAGTTCCTTTAAACTCTGTTGAATCATTTTGAGTCTTGTTATTATGATTATTTTTAAGTTTTAATAAATATTGTAGGGCACTACCAGCATCTTGTTTTCGAAATTGGCTAACTAAGTGTTGAGGGTTTAAAACACTAAAAAGTGTTTCTTTTCCGTTCACTTTAGCACCTGGAGTTTTTCTTAAATCGAAATTAGAGGCGTTAATTTCATCAATTAATTTTTTATGACTATTATCAAAATTACTACTTACTCAATTAGAAGGTAATTCAATATCACTAGCACGAAGTGGTCGAAAATATCACATATTTTTAGCATATTTAGTTTTATAATCGCTTTCAGTTATCTCTAAATTTCAATCTTGAAAATTAAGTTCTTGATTGTCCTTTTTGATTCCAAAAATTAATTTTGCTGTCCCGCCGCGATTAGAATCATAAATATTTGAATGATCAAGTACTTCCTTAACAAAAAGTGAGTACTTACCAATTTGTGGCCACTTATAGATTTCATTCAATTTTTGTAGTGCTAACATTGAAGGAATTCCATGATGATCAACATCTTGTTTAATAGGTTGTAGATCTTTTAAAATTGGTTGGCTAGCCTCTAGACTATGGTAAGATCAATCTTTATTTGTAAGGTAACTAGAAATTAAAAGTTCTAGATCAGCTCGATCCTTTTTGCTTCCTATTAAATCTTTTGTTCGTAGTTCAATCTCGACATTGGATTTTAGCTCTAAAGTTTTAACAACTTTGTTGAACATTAAAAAATGCACTTGTGCACTAAAGTGTTTATTTTTATAGCTTATTTGGCCTAAATTATGTTTAAAAATTTGATCAATTCTATTACCTTTAGATCTAAAATTTTCTTTAATAAAATCTTGTAAATTATCAATATACGTCTCTTGAATTTGTGATAATTTAATTTTATCAAATTCATATAAATCATCAAGTGAGTTAAATTTTTTGTCTAATTCTTTAATTTTGCTTTCTATATTAAACTTGCCTTTGTTGTGAAAATCAAGAGTTTTTGTAAGGCGAGCTCGATGATTATTTTTATCTTTAACTTGATATGTGATTTCTAATTTGTTATTGTCTAATTTACTAATATTAGTATCTTTTATTTCAAAAGTGTAGCCTTCTTTTTCAATTTTAGTTAATAATTTTGTAGTTTCAACATCAAAAGCTGCAGGATTTAATTTGTCCTGTAGTTCATAAGTACTTATTTTTTCATCATCAAAAGAGGGATTTGCATCATTAATTGCTTGCTCAATATTTTTAATATTTTCTTCTGATGTGTTGCCATTCAATTCATTTTGAAGTCTTATTATTTCATTTTGTGTACCATTAATTTGTACTTCTAAATTATCTATATTATCAGAAAAAGCTAGTTGGTTATTGTGAAAAAATGATTGTGCTTTTAAAAGTGTTGTATCTAATAATTTATCAACATTATTTGTGGTAGAAGTATATTTCGAAGTTGTTTTTACAAAGTTTGCTGATTCAATTGTTTCCTTTAATTTTGCTGATAAATTTGAAATTTTGTTAAATTTTTCTTCTAGTTTTTTAAGATCTTCAGCACTTTTTTGCTCACTTACTTTTTCTGCAAAAAAGTGTTTAAAACTAGAAGAAATTGTACTAAGTTTACTAATTTTTTCAATAGTGTCTTGTTGTTGCTGTTCAAATAAGGTTAGTTGAGTTTTTTTAGATGTTTTAGAATTTGTATTATTTTCTAAAGAAGAGGCGTTATTAGTTTGGCTGGCATTATTTTCGGTAGCACTTGTAGTATTTTTTAGAGAATCTGAATCAATATTAGTATCAATTTTGGAAGATTCATCTGTTCTTGTAGCAGAATTTGATGTATTTTTTATATCTTTTTCTGATTCTTGATTTTCCTCTTCTGTTTTATCTTCTGTCTTTGTTTTGATTTGTTCATTATCTCTTCTTGAGGTTGAATTATTTTCCTCTTCTTTTTTGTCTGAAGATAAATTATTTTGGTTATCTAAATTTGGTTTCTTAGGCAGTGGTTTTGCATTTTCGTTTTGTTTAGCTGGTATTTTAATTTCAGGAGTAGTTCCACAAGCAATTGCAACACCAAAAACTGTTACAAAAGAAGATAAAAGTAAGCTAAATTTAGTAATTTTAGATTTCATAATTAACCTTTTATTGAATACAATATTTTTTTTATTATATAACACATTTTACTTTTTTGTAAAAAGGTGAAAAATAAACTTTAGGTTTTGGTAATAAAACTAAAATTGTTCATGGTTTTGCAACACAGTTTGGGTTTTTCTAAATATTTAAAATAAGATCTTCTTTATAATAATTTGGAAATAAAAAATGCAACCATAACTAAACCAGAACAAAAAAGCCAACGCCTTAATCTTAATTTTCTTTGTCCTGGTTTAGTCCAGACAATTAAATTTTTTACCTTAATTTGTGTTGGCTTGAACTTACAATCAAGCTTTTAAAAACCCCTCGAATTCGAGGGGGTTAAATTCAAGATCATTTAATTGCTCCCATATTCCTAAATATTCTTTAAAAATTATAAGTCTATTATTGATTCATTAAGCAAAAAATCTTCTAAACCAATGTATAAAATACCATTTTCATCGTGTTTTGGAATTATTTTGTTTCTTACTATAACTATTTTTTTAAATGAATCATTTATTTTTTTAAGCGAGGTTATTTCTTGTTCTTTTTTCTCTAAATTGTCAATATTAAGTGCTGATTGAATATAGTATCTTTTGTGGCCTTTATTTATAACAAAATCTATTTCAAGCTGAATTTTTTTTCTTGTTGAGCCATTTTTAAATTCATGTTCTACAACACCAATGTCAATATTGTATCCTCTTCGAAGTAAATCATTGTAGATTATATTTTCCATAATATGAGTGTTTTCTATTTGACGAAAATTTAATCTTGCATTTCTTAGCCCAATATCTGAAAAATAATATTTAAGTGGGGTTGAAAAATATTTAGAGCCCTTTACATCGTAGCGATAAGCGCATTGAATAATATAAGATTCTTCAAAAAATTTAAGATACTTAAAAATTGTATTTGATGATATGTGTATTTGTTTTTCTGACAAAAAACGGTTTGCAAGCTTAGAGGGGTTGGTTAAAGAACCAATATTTGAAGATGTAAAGTCAAGCAGGATTTCAAGTATTTGTTGCTCATTATGTATTTTGTTGCGCTCAAGAATGTCTTTAATATACGTTTGCTTGAATAACTGCTTTAAATAATGACTTTTTTGTTCATCATTTTGCAATTTATAAATATGTGGCATACCACCATATACAAAATAATGTTCAAAAGCTTCTGATTTGTCATCAAATAATTCATAAATTTCAGCAAAAGATAAAGGATTTACATGCACTTGGTCTCCGCGGTCTCTGAATTGAGTTAATAAATCTGATGAAAGCATTTTAGAGTTACTACCAGTAATATAAATGTCTAAGTTACTATGTTTCATAAGACTTAAAAGCACATCTACAAAGGTTATATTTTTTTCTTTAGTCTCAACATAGGGATTTGATACATTTTCAGATAATTGAATTTCGTCAATGAAAATGTAGTACATTTTGTTTATATTTTTTGTTTTTTTCTTAATATATTCATTTAATCTAAATGGATTTCGGTATTCAATATTATCAATTTGGTCAAGAGCAATTGTTATAATTTGATTTTCTTTAGTTCCATTGCTAAGTAGGTAATCACGATAAAAATTGAATAATAAATATGATTTTCCACACCTTCTTATTCCGGTGATAATCTTGATTCTGCCATTCTCTTTTTTATCAATTAATTGGTTAAGATAAAAATCGCGCTTTATTATCATTTTGCTACCTCGCTTGAAAAATTTAAGTGGATTTCCACCTTTTTATTTCAAAATAATTTTAACATAAATAAACTTATGTTTAGTAATAGTTTGAAAAATTTAGGTGGATTTCCACCTTTTTATTTCAATGTATCCAATATATTTAATTTAAATTTGCGAAAATACTTAAAACATTATCTATTTATAAATGCTTGTCTATCAATTTTTGTTATAATTAAATAAGATAAAAAGACAGGGGATCTGTTAATGAATAGTGAGTATACAAGTATTGAACTTTTTGCAGGCGCAGGAGGATTGGCGCTAGGGTTAGAGCAGGCGGGATTTAAGCACATCGGATTAGTTGAAAATGACAAATATGCTGTCAGTACACTAAAAGCTAACAGACCAAAATGGAATGTTATTTGTGAAGATATAGAGATTGTTGCTAAGAAAGATTTAGAAAAAGAATTTAACATAAAAAAAGGAGAATTAGATTTATTATCTGGTGGGGTACCTTGCCAAAGTTTTAGTTATGCTGGTAAAAGATTAGGACTTGAGGATGTTAGGGGTACAATGTTTTATCACTATGCAGTGTTTTTAAATAAATTGCAACCTAAAATGTTGTTGTTTGAAAATGTAAAGGGACTTTTATCTCACGATAAGGGGAGAACATTCAAAACAATTATTAATATTTTTGAGCAAGAGGGATATAAAATATTCTACGAGGTATTAAATGCTTGAGACTATGGTGTTGCTCAGAAAAGAGAACGATTAATTGTCGTTGGCATAAGAAATGATTTAGTTAATGATAAAGAATTTGTCTATCCTTCAAAATATGAATATAAACCAGTATTATCGGATATTTTACAAGATGTTCCTAGTAGTCTAGGCGCCAAGTATTCAAAAACAAAAGAAGATATTTTTTCATTAGTTCCTCCAGGGGGATATTGAAGAGATATTCCCGAGGATATAGCTAAAAAGTATATGAAGTCTTGTTGGTATATGGGCGGTGGAAGAACAGGAATACTAAGGAGATTGAGTTTAGATGAGCCGTCATTAACAGTTTTAACTACACCCCAAATGAAACAAACCGATAGATGTCATCCAACAGAGACTAGACCATTCACCGTCAGAGAAAATGCTAGAATACAATCTTTTCCAGATGAATGGATATTTACAGGGCCAATGTCTTCACAATACAAGCAAGTAGGAAATGCAGTTCCTTGTAATTTAGCAAAAGAAGTAGGTTTAAAAATATTGGAGAAGTTAGAGGAAATTAGATATAGAAATTTATAAGTTAGATTTTATTTCACAAGAAGATTTTGAAAAAAGCTTCTGGTATTAGCAGCAATATTGTAGCTAGAATGGGAAAAGATGAAAGTGTAAGTTTAGAAACGATAGTAAAAATATGTGCCGCACTAGATTGTAAAATTAAAGAAGTGGTTGAAATAATTAGGGATACGGAGATTTAAAATGAGTAAGAATCTTAAATTTATAGATTTATTTTCAGGAATAGGCGGATTCAGGTTAGCGCTTGAAGAGTTGGGATTAGAATGTGTATTTAGTAGCGAAGTAGACGAACACGCAATAGAAATGTACAAAGCTAATTTTGGCGATAATTCTAAATGTGATATTACACAATTAAATCCAGAAACATTGCCTAATTTCGATATTCTTTGTGCAGGATTTCCTTGTCAAGCTTTTTCAATTAGTGGAAAGCAAAAAGGTTTTGAGGACAGAGCAAGAGGAACTTTGTTTTTCGATATTTGCAGAGTATTAAAGGAAAAAGAACCTAAAGCATTTATTTTAGAAAATGTTCAAAATTTAGAAAAACACGATAAAGGAAATACTCTATTTATAATGATAAAAACTTTGAATGAATTAGGATATTCTGTTTCATATAAAGTTTTGAATGCTAAAGATTTTGGTGTACCTCAAAATAGAGAAAGAATAATAATAATTGGAAATAAAGAGGGTAAGGTATTTGATTTTAGTGATATACAGAAACATAAAGTAAGTTCAATGTATGAATTTCTTGATAAACAGGGTGAGTTTGAATACTTAGAAGAAACAGACTACACTTTAATAGAAACAGAAAGAATTAAGAAGCAAAAATCAGGGCTTATTTTTTGTGGGTATCGAAATAAAAAAATTCGCACAATTGGAGTTAGAGAGGGAACAAAATATTTATCAAGAGTTCATAAACAACCAAACAGAATTTATTCTGCTAAAGGAATACATCCAACAATTACTTCTCAAGAGCAAAGCGGAAGATATTTTATTTATGTTGATGGTAAAGTTAGAAAACTGACACTTAATGAATGTTATAAGTTTATGGGATTTCCAAATGACTTTATAAAGGTCGGGACAAAAGCAAAATTGTATGAAAGAATAGGGAATAGCGTTTGTGTACCAATGATAAGAAATGTTGCTAAAGAAGTAATAAATCAATTTTGGAAGGAAAGTGAGGGCAATGTAGTGAATGTGAGTGAGTTTTTAGAAAAAACATATAATGATAGTTTGTCAATTAAGTCCTTAGATGAAATTGATTTAACAGATACTCAGAAAAATTATATTAAGTCAATTGTTGAAAAACAGGAAACCTTAAAAGGTGTATATACTGTCTTAGTTACAAGTTTAGTATATAAATGTTTGCATATAGAACAAGATATTAGATTACATCAGGCAAATATGGAGAATGGTTATAGCGGAAGAAGTTTTGATACTAAATACATTACTCCATTTATGAAACAGAAGCAGTTCTTAGGAGCAATGAAAGAGTCAGGATGGTTCACAAGAAGTCTTGAACAGAATATACCATACAACTTAGATTTTCCAGGTAAGATAAATAATAAAGTGGTTAAAGACGCTTTCTTAAAGATTTTAAATGATATAGAAGAGAATGGGGCTAAACCACAAAATTATTTAATGGGAATCTTTCATTTAAGCATAAAAGCAAGGGAACTTAAATCTGTTAGAGTGATAAACCCGGTAGAAAGAGAATCGAGTTTGAGTATAAATGAGATAATAGATTTGTTAGAAAAACATTTTTATTATAGTTATAAAAGTAGAGGAGCTTCCATATTGCCAGTAGTTGCACTATACAGTGTGTATGAATGTATAACTAAAGAGTTAAAAAGATTTGACGATAAATTTTTACAGCAAATATCATCTCATTATAGTTCTGATAGAAGTAGTGGAAATGCTGGCGATATTGTAGTTATAAACAACGATGGAAGTTTATATGAAGTTGTAGAAGTAAAGTTTGATATAGCACCAGACTATATAATGGTAGATGATGCCTATAAAAAGTTTTGTAATACAACAATACAAAGGTATTATATATTAAGTACATTGGCTCCTAAAGATGATGAATTAGAAATAATTCATGATTTAGTTGAAAAAATCAAAACTGAACATGGTTGTCAAGTAATTATAAATGGTGTATTTCCGACCTTAAAATATTATTTAAGATTGTTAGATAATACGGATTTATTTATGGAAAGGTATATTCATAACATACAAACTCATCCAGAAATAAATGCAGAACACAAAATAGCTTGGAATGATTTATTAACAAAAAAAGAAAAAAACAATACTAAAGGCGGTTAAGAAATAAAAATCTTAGTCGCTTTTTCTATGCTCAAAATTCAAAAGAAGAAGAATTGTGGAAACTAAAACTGAATTACAAAAGCTAAAATCAGAGATTGAAAGTAGACAAGAAGAAAACAGAAAACAAGAAAAAAATAAAATTAAGTATAGAAGAACAGCTAAAACAGGGAAAATAAAACACTAAAGAAAAGTGGAATTAAACTATCAGAACTAAAAGAAGTGAAGAAAAATAAAATCCCGAGTTTGCCAGTTTTAAGGCAAAAATTCACTTTTTAGTGGATCTAAATATGAAAAAACACCCGGATTTACGGGTATTTTTGACGCTAAAAACTTAATTTTTAATATTTTAAAATTAGTCTTTTGCAAAAAAAAAAAAAAATGTTTGGTCTAAAATAAAATTGTGTTATAATAAGTGGCACTAAGAATGAATTAATAAATTTTGATATTGAATTAAGGGGGAATTAGTTATGTTTTTGCCATAAAAAAATCAGAAAATGCGAATTATCCATTATATTTTTAAATATGATGGAATGCCTTAAATTTACCCGTTTAGAAATCTACAAATTTATGGCTTTTGATTATGGCTCTTTCAAAACTTCACATATTTTTTTAGGCTCAATATAAATAAAAACGAGTTTTCTATTTATATTGAGTTTAAATTGTAGTTGTATTTTTTATGATTTTTGTCAGTGTTTTAAACTAAAAAAGTAGTTTAAAAATTCCAAAATTTTGCTTTTTAAGTTAAAATTTTAGCTTTTTTGGTTTGCTTTATTTGATTAATAAGTGTTTTTTTCTTTCGTGAGTGTCAGATTTAAAATTCAGTGTTTTGGCTTTGATAGTCATTTTTCGTGTTTGCCCTCAAACTAACAAACTCGGATTTTTTTCCCGAGTTTCCCAGTTTCATAAGGTAATTTTAAAAAAGTATCATGGTTTTAGGTGCTTTTTTAAATTTTTGGCAAAAGTTAATTACAATTTTTATTAGCGATTTATTAGGATATTAAAGTAAAAATTATACCTATTTCAAATATTTAGATCACAAAATTATGAACACTCCCGAAGAAAAATTAACAAAGGCGTTGCAATTAAAATTACTGGTAAAAACTAGTTGCCTGATTTTTTTCTATTAATTTTTTTTTAGTTTTTATAACAACTTTTATTGAATCACAACTATTTTTTGGTATAATTAATTAAGAATAAAAAGATAGTTTAGAAATTTCTTACTTGATATAGATTAGATAGAAGATAAGATTTGGTTTTTATGGTTAAAAAATTTAAAAAAATTAAAAAGTTTGCCTTATATTTGTCTGGTTTTGCTTCAATTCCATTAATATACAGTTCGCTGCTTATAAATTGAAATAATAATAAGCAATATTGGTATTCTACAAACTTTAGTAATAAAATCGATGTAAGGGAACCTTTTATTAAAAAATTAAATAAATCGTCAAGGGTTGAAAGCCTAGATAATAATTTTGAATTAAAATTATTATTAGACCCTGACTTTTTAGATACTGATCCTGAAAAAATAACTTCTTTTAATATTGACTTTTTAGAAAAAATGAAGAAGTTAAACTTAAGATATAAAGAAACAAAATACAGCCAAATGTTGCCAATTGTCTGGTTTTATTTTGAAACTGAAAATGATCGAGAATTTTTTGTTAAAAATTCCTTAAAAAATTCTACTATCAGTCGATTTATTGTTTATAAAAATGAAGAAAAAGACAAACAAACAGGACATGTTGAAATTATTGATGATAATAATCCGTTAAATAATAATGATAATTATCACTCACTTTTTAGCGAGTCATTAAATAAAAATATTTCAATAGTAAATTTTCAAAAACAAGCAGCAAAAGACAGTGAAAATCAAGATAAGACCACCTCAAAGGTTGGTGCTATAGAATTTTTAGACAAATTTAACTCAAATTTTAATATATATTTTAATGAAAATCAATTAACTATAAACGATCTAGTCTCAAATAGACCTAAGCAAGCAGAAAAACCATATCATTCAACGCTAGTCTCATTAATTTTAGGCGGCAAGACAGGTGTTGATAAAAAGTCGGATTTGTATTTATCAATATTTAAAACAGATGCTGAATGACACAAAGCAATCGAATGAATGGCTACTAATAATGTAAGGATAATAAATCATAGTTATGGAAATAAGTTTGTTGATTTTAAAGACTACAACGAAAATGCATATTTACTTGATTTTTTAGCAAGAAAATATGGCGTAATTAATGTCTTTGCTGCAGGTAATGGTGCTGATAAAATTGACAAGCATGAATTTGGCAAAAATAAATCTGATTATAATCCATGAATTGATGATAGAAGCTTGTCACTAAATTCAATAGTAGTTGGTGCCCTCCAAGATAATTCTAGTAATTCTAATATTCCAAAAAATGAAATAGCACCTTATTCTAATTTTAAAACTGGTGATCAATACTTGCAATTTGCTAAGCCCTTATTAGTAGCTCCAGGTCAGATTTATAATGTTCTTGATGATAAAAATCAATCCGGTCAAAGCAAAAAATATGTAAGTGGAACTAGTTATGCAGCGCCTATTGTAACCGGACTAATATCAACACTTTTAAGAGAAATAATTTTTGTTCGTGATGATTTTAGAGTTCCGGCAATAAAATCCCTTCTTTCTGTTTCTGCAATAAGTCCAAATCATATTGATTTGGATAAAAAAGATAGTGGTTATTATGAAAAATATGGGGCTGGAACCCCTGATTTTGAAAAAATGAAAGAAGCAGTAGAAAATACTAGTTATATTTTCGGCAATAAAGAAAATGAGGGCGAAGTTATTTTTACTGGCAATAGGTTCTGAGTTAATTCAAATGAGCGAGTTAAAACCTCTTTGTCTTGAAATTTTAACGCTGGTTTGCTAAAAAATAACGAAAAAAGCCAAAATACATCTAGCTGATGGTGATTTTTACCGGCAATTACCAGAAATGTTACCGGCGATTGATTACCATTAGAGGCAACAAAAAAACGACAAGGTGGTACTTTTGTTTCAGATTATGATCTTTACTTACAAAAATTAAATTCAAATGGCGATTGAGTTGATGTTGCAAGATCTAATAGCATCCTGAGCAACGATGAATTAATAGATTTTAAGTCAAACGAATCTGCCTATTATCGTATTTATGTTAAAAATTATAGATCTTCCGTTTTTGAAAATTCGGAGGATGACAGATTAGTTGCTTCATATTTGGTGCATAATGAAAATTAAATATTTTTTTAGTAAATTTATAGTTATAAGTTCCTTAACTTTGCCAGTTTTTTTGAGTTCATGTGGTCAATTTTTTAATTTCACCACTACTAAACCAAGTCTACCAAGCCTAGATGAAGATAATCATAAATATAGTGGAGATTATTTTTTAAATCTATTAGATAAACATTATGAAGAGAACAATGTAAAAAGGGCGACATTTTCGCCATTAAATTTTTTCTATTCCTTGCAAAAAGAAAATAAAGATAGCAATGTAGCCCAAAATCGAAGCCGAAATTATTTTCTTGGTAATAAAAACTCAATTGATATTTATACTCTTGAAGAATTTCAAAAAAATATAGTTGACAAATCCAAAGAAATTACAAAAGACGCCAATATAGATCGTTTTGTTAGTGATGCTTCAATAAAAAAAGAATTTGAAGAAAAATTTCTAAATGGTACAACAATAGAAGAAACACTTAAGAACAACAATATTTTAATTATGGAACATTTTGGCGAAAAAAGTCTATTATCGGCTAGACATTATTATTTTGACGATAAAGAGGATCACTATATAAATATGACTCCTTTTCGAGCAAAAGATATTCATTATATTCAGTATACGAATTTGGGGATTGAGCCAGTTTTTAATCCATATTTTACCGTTGTTTTATATCCCAAAGATCGAAAAATTTATTTTCACTATGATTTTAATAAAGCTGACGCAGAAACTTTAGTAAATAAAACTAGAAAAATTTATCATGATCTTGAAAAAAGGTATTTACTTCCGAATTATTTAAAAAATAAAGCATTTTATGATATTTTCGATGAAATTAAGTCTATCCAAAAGAAAAATAAAATTCAATTTTTTAAATTAAAGCAACCCTACGATAAAGTTGCTGAAAAACTCGACCCTTGAGTCAATAATTTTTTCGAAAATAAACATGCGATAATAAAAAATTTAGAAGAATTTAAAGATAAAATAATTAATCGTATTTCAAAATTGGATCCAAGTTTAAAGATAGATGAAAAAGAATTTATAAATGATTTTGAAACAAAAGTATTTAGTGGAAAAAAGCTAGAAGATATCTTTAAAAATTCAAATATTTTTATATATGAAACATGAGAAAAGTTTGTCTATGGTTCTCCTCAATCTTATTATTTAAATTCTGGTAATAAATCAACAACAGTAGAATTTGAAAATATAATCATTACAAATGAAGAAAATAACAATATTTTTTTAGAACCTATTAGCCATTCAGATTATAGTTTTGATGCTTTTACGCGTTTTTTCCCGTCATCAAAATTTAATAAACTTGCCTTTCAAATTTTAGTAGTTCCAAAAGAAAAAAATATTGTCTTTAATAAAAAAATTAATCGCCTTAAAACACTCGAATCAGTAATAAAAAATTATTTACAAAAATAGAAAAATGAAAAGAACGAGCTAGTACAGATTTATTTTTCATAGACTTATCAAACTTTTTTGCCAATTTCTTATTAAATTGTTTCATATACATGCAAAATTAACTCTTTATGTCAATTTTGCATTTTTTTTCCAATTTTCCCAGTTTGATGAGGTAATCTTGAAAAAGTCTCTGTTTTTAGGTACTTTTTTAATTTTTTTGATAAAAGTTAATTACAATTTTTTACTGATTTACTAAAATATGAAAGCAAAATCACATCTATTCCAAATATTTAGATCACAAAATTATGAACACCCCCTAGAAAAATTAACAAAAGTACTACACTCAAAATCGCTAATAAAAAAGTAGTTGTATGAATTTTTTCTACTAATTTACATTTAGTTTTTATAACAACTTTTATTGAATCACGACTATTTTTTGATATAATTAATTATGAATAAAAAGATGATTTATAAATTTGTTAAGTTCATATAAGTTAGATAGAAAATAAAATTCATAATAAGGTTTGGTTTTTATGACTAAAAAATTTAAAAAGTTTAAAAAATTTGCTTTATATTTGTTTGGTTTTACTTCAATTACATTAATATACAGTTCATTCTTTATAAATTGAAATAATAATAAGCAGTATTGATATTCTACAAATTTTAGTAATAAAATTGATGTAAGAGAGCCTTTTATTAAAAAATTAAATAAATCGTCAAAGGTTAAAAATCTAGATAATAATTTTGAATTAAAATTATTATTAAACCCTGACTTTTTAGATACTGAATCTAAAAAAATAACTTCTTTTAATATTGATTTTTTAGAAAAAATTAAAAAGTTAAACTTAAAATATAAAGAAGCAAAATACAGCGAAATGTTGCCAATTGTTTGGTTTTATTTTGATACTGAAAATGATCGAGAATTTTTTGTTAAAAATTCCTTAGAAAATTCTACTATCAGTAGATTTATTGTTTATAAAAATGAAGAAAAAGATGTACAAACAAGATATGTTGAAATGTTTGATGATAGTTATGAGTTAAATAATTATCAGTCAAATAATAATTATATTAATGATTGACTTTTTAAAATCTCGTTAGGCAGAAATATTTCAATAGTAAATTTTGAAAAACAAGCAGCAAAAGACAAACAAAATCAAAATAAAATCACCTCTAAGGTTGGTGCTATAGAATTTTTAGACAAATTTGACCCAAATTTCAATATATATTTTAATGAAAATCAATTAACTATAAACGATCTAGTTTCAGATAGATCTGATCAAAACAAAAAGCCAACTCATTCAACGCTAGTTTCATTAATTTTAGGTGGCAAAGTAGGCGTGGATAGAAAGTCGGATTTGTATTTATCAATATATCGAACAAATGCTGAATGACAAAAAGCAATCGAATGAATGGTTGGTACTAAGGGTGTAAAAGTAATAAATCACAGTTATGGAAATGGGAAAGCGGATTTTAAAGACTACAACGAGAATACGTATTTGCTTGATTTCTTAGCAAGAAAACATGGTGTAATTAATGTGTTTTCTGCAGGCAATAGCGCTGATGAAACTGACAAAAATAAAGTTGGTTATAATCCATGAATTGATGATAAAAGCTTATCACTAAATTCAATAGTGGTTGGAGCGCTTGAAGATAATTCTAATAGTTTTAATATAGCAAGAAATAGAATAGCTCCTTATTCTAATTTTAAAACTGGTGATGAATACTCGCAATTTGCTAAACCCTTAGTAGTCGCCCCGGGGCTGATTTATAATATTTTTTATGATAAAAATGAACCCGATAATAACAAACAATATATCCATGGAACGAGTTTTGCAGCCCCTATTGTAACTGGGTTAATATCAACACTTTTAAGAGAAAAACCAAATTTAGATTATAATGATTATAGAATTCCGGCGATAAAATCGATTCTTTCTGTTTCTGCAATAAGTCCAAATCATACTGGTTTGGTCAAAAAAAAGAATGGTTATTATGAAAAGTATGGGGCTGGAACCCCTGATTTTGAAAAAATGAAAAAAGCAGTAGATAACACCGCTTTTATTTCCGGCAATAAGGAAAATGTGGGCAAAAGTATTTTTACTAGCGATAAGTTTTGAGTTAATTCAAATGAGCGAATTAAATCCTCTTTGTCTTGAATGTTTAATGCTGGTATTCTAAAAAATAAGGAAGACTACAAAATAGGGCAAAATATACCTAGCTGATGGTGATTTTTACCCCCAATTACCGGGGTTGTATCTGGACTATTTAATCCTACAATTCCTATTAAAACTGCAGTTGGTTTAGGTCTAGCAGATATGCATAAGTGATCATCAGATCATCTTAACAAGCAATGATTGTCATTAGACGCAACTAAAAAACGACAAAATAATAATATTGTTTCTGATTATGATCTTTACTTACAAAAATTAAATTCATATGGCAAATGAGTTACTATTGCATCATCTAATAGTGACCTAGGTAATGATGAATTAATAGATTTTAAGTCAAACGAATCTGGTTATTATCGGATTAATGTTTGAAATTATAGATCTTCTGTTTTTGAAAATTCGGTGGATGACAAATTAGCTGTTTCTTATTTGGTAGACAATGAAAACTAAACTAATTCTTACTAAATTTTTGGGAACAACCCTTTTAATTCCGGCATTTTTTTTAACTTCCTGCGGAAATTTAATTCATTTTATTACTAAACAAATTTTTAATATAGATGAGGAAATTAACAATCCGAAAAATTATAATTCTAACTATTTTTTAAATTTACTAGCAAAACATTATGAAGAATTTAATGCAAAAAATGGTACTTTTTCAGCCTTAAATCTGTTTTATAACCAACCCCAAAGAAAACGTGACAAATATTTATTCCTTGGCGAACAAGATATAATAACAATCGAAAACCTAGAGCAATTTCAAAAAAATATTGTTAATAGAACAGAAGAAATTATAAAAAATAATCCTAATTTTGCCAAAGTTAATACTTCTGGACTCAAGTCAGAATTTGAAGACAAATTTCTAAAGGGAGAGCCTCTTGAAAAAGTATTAGAAAAAAACAATATTATAATAGACGAAAATGTCAGAAATTGAATGCAAACTCGTGTTACCCACTATTATTTTGAAGAAAATGGTTCTTCAAACATTATAGCTACAAGACTTGTACCAGATTATATTATAGAAGGAGAATTAGTTCAACCCCATGTAGTTTTTGATGATTCGCCTTTTTTTAATGTTATAGTTTACCCTAAAAATAAAACAATCACCTTTAGGGACATTGACGAAGGAATTTACATTAAAGATAATGATACAATTAAAGATTCTAGAAATAGGGAAAAGATAATTGAAAGAGAAGCTAGAAAAATTTATAATAAACTCACAAAAAAGTACAATTTGTCAAAAAACAAGATTAGCGGTTCTTCCCCCTCTTTTATATTTGATATTATCGATTTTAGCCAAGAAATTAATAATATTAAAACTTTAAAGCCAAAAATTCTTGATTTAATTACAGACAAAATTAAACCTTCATCTAACAGTTTTTTACCAAAAAAACATGCAATTATCAAGAATATTGACGAATTTAAGACAACAATTATTGACCGAATTTTAAAATTAGATCCTAAATTAGAAATTGACCAAAATGATCTAATTTCTGATTTTGAGCAAAAATTTCTAAACGGCGAAAAACTTGATGAATTTCTAAAAAATAACAATATTTTTATTTACGAAACTTGGGAGCGAATTGGTTATGAATCATTTTGAAGGTTGACTCCCGACCCTATACCAGATCCTGCTGATTTTCCAAAAAGGGTGGAGTGAGAAAAATTGCTTCTTAGAAAAACAGAAGATAATAATATTTTTTTGACAACAGTTTTTGAAACGGATTTAACACTAAATTTTGTTGGAAGTCCTAAATCTAGTTTTGAGAAGGTGGCTTTCCAAATCTTGGCTTTTCCTAAGAATAAGAATATCGTTTTTGATAAAAACGTTAGGCGGCTTGAACTAATTGATGATTTAAAAAAGAATTATTTAGATAAATATGAAGAAAAAGACAAACAAACAGTAAATAACGACGTATAAGTTTAAATTAGTAGAAAAAATAAGACAAATAATTTTTCATTTATAGTTTTGATTGTACACTTTTGTTAATTTTTTCTATCATGTTCATTTTAAAAGATTTGGAGAAATTAATTTAGGTTGTGTGGGGACTTGACTCTTTATATACAAATAACATAAATTCCTAAATTATGCGAGTTTCCCAGTTTGATGAGCTAATCTTGAAAAAGTCTCTGTTTTTAGGCACTTTTTTAATTTTTTGCAAAAGTTAATTACAATTTTTTTGCTGATTTATTAAGATATCAAAATAAAAATCATACCTATTCAAATAATTAGACCACTAGAAAACTCAGAAAAATCCTTTTAAAAAAGCTTAATATGATTAAACAACTAGCAAAAAACTACCAAAGTTTAGAAAATTTAAATCTTTTGAGCGTTCTTTTTGTACAAAATATTCATTTTTTACTTGAAAAAAATTATTAATAGTTTAAAATTTTTATTATATATCTAAATTTTCTATAAAAAATCACATTTTAAAAAAGAGGTTGGATATTAATTTATACTAAGTCCCCCTTTTTAAAATTTTCCATTTTAAAATATCACTACGAGGTGTTTCTTAAACTCAAAAAAATATAATGAAAATTATTAATTTGACTGTTTTTTGGCAAAAATAATTAAATTAATAATAAAAAGGCGATTAAAACTACATAAACTAACAAATTCAAAATTTGTAGTACATTTTTTATTTTTAAAAAATAAAAAATTTGTATAATTATTATATCCTATATGAAAAGTAATAAGGAGGAAATATGCAAATTTATGTTCCAAGAAGAAGAAAATTAATAATTTTAGCCGCATCCGCTATGGTTTTAGTTGGTGGTTCTTTTGCTAGTTCCTTAGCTAATAATTTTATTAGCTCCAGTAATGAAATTCACTATAGTTCTTCGACCCCTTCAATTGTAAATAAAAATAATCCAAATGATTTAACTTATGTCTCACCGGTCGTTAATTCTGATTTTAAACCACAAGAAAATAACCAACCGAAAGTGGATTTAGTTAAACCAAAAGAAGAAACACCCAAACCGATAATTAAACAAGAAACTCCTAAAGTTCAAACAAAAATAAAAGAGCCGGTAGTTATAACCAAAATAGAAACTCCAGTTCAAAGACCTTCAACTCCACGTCGCTCTCTCTCTCTCTCTCTCTCCTAGGAAACCTGCAGAGGTTTCAACCCCACATACGCAAACTAGATCACCAGTAATTGTTCAAAATTCATCGCCAGTTCCAACAACTCGTCAAAACCCGGTTCCAGGAGTTTCTCAGTCAAGAATTCAGTATGCTCTTGAAAGATATAGAAAAGCTCTTGCTAACGAAATTAAAACTATTGAATTTCGAGTTTCAAACTTGCAAGCTGAAGTTAATGAAATCGAGCGTTCCTATAAAGAAGATTTTGAAAAAGATCATATTCGCGGTAAAATTCCTAAAACTGAGGCTGGAAAACACCTCTGAAAAGAAGCCTACCAAAGAAGAATTGATCTTCCTAGATATAATTTAAATCGTGAAAAAAATTATTTAGAATATTTAAAAAACCTTCCAGAAAAAACTTCCCTTACTTTGGAAGAGCTAAAATCACTTAGACAAGGTTTGGTTCCTTCACTTGATACGATTCATGCTTGAGAATATGAAGATGAAAGTAAAAATCCAACTTTAAATAGACTAAAAAAACATAACCAAAGTCGTACTTTTAATACTCCAAGTTGGTATTCTTTAAGTCCGTGGAATATTTCTAATGGCGAATTTCCCGGTTGGTCAAAATCAGATGTAAGTTCAACTTTTTCTTCAGAAATTGGCAGTTTTACTAATTCAATTAAGGTTTATGAATACAGTCCTAATTCAGAAAATGAAGATAAAAATCGCCAACCTTTAAAATTAATTCAGCTTGATGCTAATGATAATAATGCTTTTGAGAAATTTCAAGAAATTATGGCAAAAATTTCGCAAAAGGACGGCAAAGTTCAAGCTATAAGAATAAAAAATATTGGTGAAGCTAACTCGCTTCAAAATGCTTCAAGCATTCTTGAAGCCATTCCTAGTCAAATTAATACAGTTTCAGTATTTTTAAATAATATAAATGCCACAAAGTCCTTACGTGGTCTTGAAAATAAAAAATTAAAAGAACTGTCAATTTATACAGAAATTAATTCGGTAAGTGATGAATGAAGTATTAATCCTAATGGTCTAAAAAATGTTGATTTTATTAGTTTTGACTATAATAATCAAGCAACTTTTGATCAATCTCAAGGTAAAATTGGTGGTTCAATAGTTTTTTCAGGTCTAAGATGAGAAAAAGGTGACACTGTTGAAAAAATTAACGAGGGTCTCTCGATAGTTTTTGACTCAAAAATTAATCAGCGAGTGTTCCAAGGAAACTTTGGTGGAAAAGGTGGCTGACCAACCACACTTGATTTTTCAGAAACAGATGTAAATACTTTTAAAGGGATAAAATTTGCTGAATTTGATAAAACTTTTAACGAAAAAGTTAAAAATTGGGAAGATGATCCTTATGCTCAGGAAAATTACACTGGCTTTAGAAAATTAAAGTTCACCAAGTTAATAATTAAAGGTTCAAATTCTAATGGGGCTAACAGTCTAAACTTTAAATTTTCTGATCTTGATGGTGCCCAATTTACTGAAAGATTTTCTGAATCTGTCCCTGGAAGTAGTCCAAGAGTTGATGTGAAAATTGATGGGCGTCAAATTAATTCTTACCCTGTTTATATTTCTGGATCACCAACAGGCGATTCAGTTGAGCAACTACGAAAATTCATTAGCGTTGCAAATGCTTCAGGAAACAATATAAGTCAAATTTTTGTAGAAACTGAAGAAGCAAAAAGTAAA
Source organism: Mesomycoplasma ovipneumoniae (assembly GCF_024758565.1). NCBI lineage: Bacteria > Bacillati > Mycoplasmatota > Mycoplasmoidales > Metamycoplasmataceae > Mesomycoplasma > Mesomycoplasma ovipneumoniae. The sequence continues at coordinate 416,937 of NZ_CP079199.1, read as the reverse complement.
ATTGGCTCAACAATTGGAACAGCACAAGTTCTTGTTGGTCGCCAAAGTAGCTCAAGTTCTTCTGGACTTGTCTAATTTAATTTTTTTGGTGGTGAAATATGAAAAAAAATAATTTTTTAGTAAAAAACAAAGCACTTTTTTTACTTTTTGGACTTGGTTTAAGTAGTTTTGTTTTTTATTCATGTACAACTAACAATGAAACTAAAGTTGAACAGCCAAAAAAAGATCCAAAACCAGGGGGCGGCGGTCAATCAAATACTGAAACTCAACAGCCTAAATTTGATGAAAATGCCAAAAAAAGTTTTGAAGACAAAATAAATTCTGCTTATTCTACTTTTGAAGCTAGTTCTTCACAGACTTCATACCAAAATTTGACCAAAACTCTTGATGAAGTTAAGTCTTCATTATCTCAATTATTTCAAAATGAAGATTTAGAAAAAAAACAAATTGACTGAGATAGTGCTAAAAAAACTTTGGATTTTCAGCTTGAAAAAACTGGCTACCAAACTGATAATTTAACTAAATTAATAATTGGATCTTTTTTAGATATTCTAAAACCAATTGAAAAAACAAGAGAATTACCACAGCAAAGTCAGCCCGAAATTCCCGAAGATCGAGTTAATAAATATTATGAACAATTAAATGCTGTTGCCCCAAAAGGTCAAAATTGAGCAATTGTAAAAGATGGAAAACGAACTGTTGAAGATCAATATAAATACGATTTTCCTGATAATGAATGAAGATATTACCTCGAAAAATACGGTGGTGGCGGAGCTAAAGTTCTTGGACTTGATGACCCTGATGGACTTAGTGATTATCCACTTGGCAATACCAAAAAAGTCTCTTCAAATTTAAAATCATCTTTAGATCAAAAAGCTAAAAATGTAAATCAACCTTTATATGATAATGCTTCTCAGCGAACTTTTGTCTTACCAAAATATGATAATTCTGGAAAAATAACAGGAATTGATATTCCCGAACATCATAAAGGTGATACATCCCCGGCAATTCACCTTGATCCTCAAAGCGGACAAGTTTTAAGAGGTGGACCTGGAAGAGTTGGTTTGCCACGGATTTTACCAAACCAAGAGTATAAAAAATTAACAAAAAGTGCAATTTCTGTTGCTTTTAGAAATGGTCAATTTTTAAGAACTCACAATGGAAAAGAGGGTGAGCCTGATTATTTACCCCCTAATGAAATAGTTCATTTTAATAATATGCACAGAGGAACTCTAAATATTATTGACTATAAAAAAGAAGATGGCAATAAATATCCTCTGACTTGGTATTTTATTACAAATGCACACGTTTTAAATCGACTTCAAGTTGCAAATGACTATCATAAAGATAAAATTTATGGCCGTGATGATGATGCTTATAACACTCATAACCGTCAATATAACACATGAAGTTTGGTTTTTACAAAAATTAAAGATTCTGTTAGCCTAAATAATATAATGCCAACAACTGCTGAACCTCGCCACCAAAATTATTATGATACAGTCAATCTTACCGTGCGAACAAAAGGAACAAATATTCATAATGCCGGAAAAACACTTGATAGTTCCAATAATTTTGCCGTAAATGATGAAAAACTTGATAGTCAAACAATTCCCGAAAATGCTGAACTAAATGTTAGAACAATTGTCTTTGGTTCAAATGTTTTTGACAAAAAACTAGGCGACTTTACAAATCAAGAAAAATACAAAAATATGGAAGAATTGCTTGATTTTGCAATTATGGAAGTTACCTTTGACAACGAAGACCAAGCAAAAATAATCACAAAAGACTGGTATGATGACCATAAAGACCAAAAAACCAAAGACAAATCAACAGCAATTACTTCTGATGCTGACTTTTTAAAAGATGAACAATATGACAAACTACCAGCAAATCAGTTTTATGGTCTAGGTTTTCCACTTACAGAAGCAGAAACAAGTCAAACTTTAAATGAATTCAAAAATAAAAATGCTTGAGAAACAAGAAAACATAGCGTTAGTCCTTATGTAAATAAAGATAATGGTCTCTATTTTAATCAAGATCCATCTAACCAACAGTTACAAAATGGTGGCGATCTTTCTTGATCAAGATCTTATCGTTCATTCATGAACAAGCCTGGTTTGACTGATATTTTTATTGCAATGCCTTATGTAAGTAATGGTTTTATTAAAATTACTAAATTTGATCCGGCAAAAAATGTATTTAGTCATACTCCTTATTTATTTTGAGGTTTAGGCACTTTGCTTGATAATTTCACTGGTGGGGGAGGAATGTCAGGAACTGGAATATATAAAGATAATAAACTATATTCATTAGTTTTTGCAACTGATCCGCGCGCTTCAACTGCTGTTAGTTTAAATTTAAGATCATATGGAAATGACTATAAAGGTTATTATGGACAGTACAATTTGCCAAAATACGACCTAATTTATGGCTCAAAACACCAACGAAAATCATATTTTCAAGCAATGCAACAACTTTATAAAGATAAAGGAATTAAAACTTATCTCTTTCCAAATGGCTTTGATGACTCACAAAAAGTTGATGTTTTTGGCGACTGAAATTAGTTAAAATAGCAAAAAAAAACTTTTATTGACAGTTTTAGTTGCTGAACCCGAGTTTCCCAGTTTGATGAAATAATCTTAAAAAAGTGTCTGATTTTTTTGGGCACTTTTTTAACTTTTTTGGTAAACTCAGGAATAATAACTATCAAAGCAAAAACACTAAATTTTAAATCTAACACTCATGAAAGAAAAATACAACTACTATTTAAACTCAATGCAAATAGAAAACTCATTTTTATTTAAATTGAGCCTAAAAAAACATATGAAGTTTTGAAAGAACAATAATCAAAAGCCTTAAATTTGAAGATTTCTAAACGGTTAAATTTAAGGCATTCCATCATATTTAAAAATATAATGGATAATTCGCATTTTGTGATTTTTTTATGGCAAAAACATAACTAATTCCCCCTTAATTCAATATCAAAATTTATTAATTATTCTTAGTGAACTTTATTATAACATAAATTTTTTTTAGACCAAACATTTTTTGTAAAAGGTTAATTTTAAGATAATAAAGATTAAGGTTTTAGGTCAAAAAACATGGATTTTACAGGTATTTTTGCGTATTTGTGTTCACTAAAAAGTAAATTTTCACCATTAAACTAGCAAACTTAGGTTTGCGGCTGAAATTAGTCAAAATAGTGGAAAAAGCATTTATCGGCATTTTTAATTGTTAAAAATTTATGCTATAATTTTCCTAGGATAATTTTTTTGCAAATAACCCTAAAATTTACAGGGTTGCATAGAACGTAAAACAATAGAAAAAACCAGAGTCGGGTTTTTTCTATTGTTTTAATTTATAAAAAAAACATAAATTAATATTATTTTATAATCAAACTTAATAACTAACGGAATTATGGCTAGAAAAACAGAAAAACAAAAAACACAAAATATTGCAGAAAAACTCACAGAAGAACAACAAAATGTTGTTAATTTAGCATTAAAAGGTGAAAATATCCTGGTTGATGCTTGTATTGGAAGTGGAAAAACATCAGTAATTCAAGTTCTCTGTGACAAATTTCCTATTGATAAAAAAATTTTGTACTTAACTTACAATAAACTATTAAAAGTTGAAGCTAAAAACAAGATTAAAAACAAAAATGTTAAGGTACAAAACTACCATGGATTTGCATACCGATTTTTGTGAGAAAAAGGTATTAGTTCTTCTTCAGCAGATTCAATTAAAATATTTTTAAGAAATAACATTTCTGTTGGCGCTTATGATGTTCTACTAATTGATGAATATCAAGATATTACTGAAGAAATATCTTTGTTATTGGAAAGAATAAAAGAAAAAAATCCTAATATACAAATTGTTGCTGTTGGAGATATTAATCAAAAAATTTACGATAAAACAAAATTAAATGTCACTGATTTTATTGATAAATTTTTAGGATCATACAGAAAAATTAGCTTAACATTTTCGTTTAGAATGCCAAAAGAACATGCTGATATGTTGGGCAGAATTTGAGATAAAACAATTAATGGAGTAAACGAAAATTGTCAAATCGAATATATGGAAATGGAAGAAATTCAAGAATTTTTGGCTACACAAAAACCCGCTGATATCTTATGTTTGGGCTACCGTTCAGGCAAAATGACAGAACTATTAAATTATCTTGAAGAAAATCATAGTGATATTTTTAATAAAAAAACTGTTTTTGCTTCTATAAGAGAAAGAGACGCAAATTTGTCTCCCAAAAAAAATTCAGCTATTTTTACAACATACGATAGCTCAAAAGGATTGGAAAAACCTATTTGTGTTGTTTTTGATTTTGATTTACTATATTGACAAATCCGCTTACAGCAAATTACAGCAAATTATGAAATTGTAAAAAACATATTTTGTGTAGCAGCAAGTAGAGGAAAAGAAAAAATCATCTTTTTAAAACCAGAATTTCCAAACCTGCCATTAAATGAAGTAATTATCAAACAATCTAAATATTTAGAGAAATGATCCGAAGATTCGTTTGCAATGTCTACAATGTTTGATCACAAGTATGAAGAAGATATTGAGTATATGTTGCAAATGCTTGATATAAAAAAAATTAATACAGAAGATAAAAGTGAAATAAAAGTAAAAACAAAAGATGCATTAATTGATCTTACACCATGTGTTGGTATTTTTCTTGAAGCATCTTATTTCAATGATTGACAAATAGATAAAGAAATTAGGCATTTTATTGAAGTCAAATATGACCATTCAGAAAAACAACAAAAAAAACAGTTAAAAGAATATGAAAATTACATCAAAGAAAGAAATTCAATAAAAGATTTAACACTCTATCTTGTTTATTTGCAAACAGACCAAGAAAGATATATTAAACAAACGCAGCCCGATTTTGTTGATGATAATGCTGTTGATCAAATGCATAAAAGATTATCAAAAGTGCTTGGAAAAGACGAGATAATTCAACAAAAATGCTGGTTGGAATTTAGTGATGATGATCTTAAAATAATAGTCGAAGGAATAGCTGATGTTATCAAGGATGATATAGTTTATGAACTTAAATTTGTTAGCGATTTAACAACTGCTCATTTTTTACAAACTGCTTCATATATGCTAGCCTTAAAAAAGGAAAAAGGTATATTGTGAAATATTAGAAATAATCAAATGCACGAAATTAGAATTAAAAATCGAGAAGAATTCAGCGAAAAACTTGCACAAACAATTTCAAAAGGAGTTTATAAACCTAAAAGTCAAAGAGAATTTGAGGAATCAGATGGAAGCAATTAAAAAGGAAAAAATTACTAACGTCAATAAAAACATTGCTGTAATTGATGTTGAAACAAACTATGAAAATGAAGTTTTTTCCGTTGGAGTTGTAATTGCTGATAGTGCTGATTTTCAATGATTTGATAAAGAATATTGAATAATAGAAAACAATTTAAAAGTAGGTGGAATGTATGCCCGTAATATTTGAGCTTCTCTTCCCTTTGAATTTAGAGAAGAAATTAATGTTGTTAAAACACGCCAAGAAATGATTGCTCAACTAATTCATTTCTTGAAATTTTATGAAGTAAAAAATTAGTTTTCATATACAAAATTTGATTTTAGACATTTGCCTGAATTGCACAAATCATTCGAGCATAACGATATTTCTATATTCGATAAAAGCAAGCAATTTAACAAACATATCCCATTAAACGCAGAAACAACTAAAAATGGTGATTTAAAAAGAGGGTGAAACGCAGAAAATATATACAGAATGCTAACCAAAGATCAAAGTTATGTTGAAACACATAATGCCTTGCTTGATGCAATGGACGAATTACGAATTATGGAATTATTAGACTTAGATATTAAAACATTTCTAAATCCAGATAATAATAAAGAAAAAACGACTAGTCCAAAAAAAATTAATTTGACAAAAGCGAGTTTGAACAAAAAAAACACTCTTAAAAGTACAAAAAATACAAAAAGTGGAACAACTGCAAAAACTGCAAAAACTGTAAAAAATACAAAAACTACAAAAAGTAAGAATTTAATTTTAAATTAATAGACTAGATTTACCGGTATTTTTGCATATTTGTATTCACTAAAAAGTGAATTTTTACCATCAAACCTGGAAACTCAAGATATAAATAAAACACTTTTGCAAAAATTTTTGTTGTAAAAGTGTTTTTATATTTATTTATCATAAATCTAAGTTTTTCTATTAAAATTATAATTTTGTATTTTAATTTTAGTTTTTCTGCTAAAAGCCATTTAAAATTGTTATAATTTATATTATAGATAATTTATTTCCCATTCATAGTTCAGTTTTTAGTGAAAATATAGATATTTATTCTCAACCGGTTTATTCTTTTGCTTCATTGCAACTAAGAAAAATACATTATTTAGCCATTAAAATTTAATTTTGCAAAGAAAAGAGGGAGGATTTTGGCAAGACATTAAATTAAACTCTGGAAAATCAGAAAAATCAAATGTAGAATTAATAAGATATACAGCTGAAAAAACAGGAATTTATCGGTTAGTTGTTAAAAAAATAAATCCTCTTTGTTTAAAAATTCGATAGATGATGATTTGGCGGTTTCACATGTCATTCAATAAGAAAAAATATTTATTTTTAGCACCTTTAATTGTTTTACCGTGGATTATTCCAGCTATAATTTTTGCGCTTCAAAATAGAAACAACAATTTTGAAGCAAAAATTTCAAATCCTGGCAATAATAATTTGTTCAATATAAGCATAAACGATAATGAAAATTTAAAATCTAAAATTTCTCCCAATAATGATTTGTTCACTATAAGCGTAAAGGACAGTGAAGCTTTAAAATCCAACATTTTTTCCTATTATGATTTAACACGAATGGATAAAAAAAAGACTATTTGGCTTAAAAATAGTGAATGAATGCCGATTTTTTTGAACGACAATGAAAAAATTCAAGAAATAATCAAAAAATATCTATATTTTGAAAGTGACAATTTTAAAACTTACAACGACAAAGAATTCGATAAATTGTCTACTTTTTTCTCCAAAGAGTATGACAAAGCTACTACTGAAGGTGACAACTTCCAAAAATTAAGAGCAAATTGAAGTTTTGTTGATTACGAAAAAATATTTACTAAAAAATTTTTTATTATCGATGGTCTTAATCAGTATAAGGAATTTTTTAAAGAATCCGATCTTAAAGAACCATTTTTAAAATACGAAAACGATAATGAATTTTTTGCTAAAAATTTATTTTTTGCATATATTGCCGGGAAAAGATTAACTAACCCGTTACTTATAAATGAAAAGTATTTGCCCACTAATTTGTTCCCCATTAAATTTCTAGCTTATAAAAATCATAATTTTATTATTTCACTACCAGAACAACTTTTTAATTATAAAGATGTAAGCAAAAATAGGAGTGGTATCCCAGAATCAGAGGATTGATTTGAGATTTATTTTAAATTTTATCTAAAAGACAATTTTCAAAAAACAAACGATTTATCAACTATAAAATTAAATAAAATTCAGGATTTATATTTGTACAACTTGCTAGATAAAACATCGCCAGAATTTGCGACTTTTTTAGATCTAATGAATAAAAAAGAGAAAATTTTAGCCCGTAATAATTTGAAGATAACCACATTATATGGCGCCAAAAATGAACAGTATTCAAAAAATGAACCCAAAACAGAAATTTTTTCAAATTTTGACGATGTAAAACAACTTATTTATAATAAAAATTTATCCAAAAACCTTGAATGAGAAGAAGCATTTCACCTCTCCAATTTATTTATTCCTGGCAAAAATACTCATGAACCTGAAAAATTTAATAAATTCATTCTCAAGTCTCAAAATGTAGATGAAATTTTTCTTGATGAAGTTTTTTATTCAGAAGTTGATAAAAACTCAGGCAAAATTACGCTCTATTCTTTAAACTACAAAACAATTTTTCCAAAAACCTTAAAAAATATTGAAAAATTAAATTATAAAAATTTACTAATGTTTGAAAAAATTGATTTTGGGGATATAAATATTAAAAATGTCGAGTTAAAAACAGTAAATTCACTCGAAGAATTTAATAATATATACAAAAAAATACAAGGCTAGCATGGATTTCAAAAAATATAAAAAAATTTTTCTATTAGGATTTATATTAACTAATTTAGGTGCCGCTGCTGCACTTTCGGTTGCTTTGGTTCTTAATAATAACAAATTTTTTAGTGTCTCAGACACTAAAAAAATAACTGATCTTAATAAACTTTTATGACTAAACAACCCATATTGACATAACATTTTGAAAAAACAACCCCAAAAATTAGATTTATTAATTCAAAAATACCCCCTATTTGAAGACTATTGATTTGATAATTCACGTGACAATATCGCTTTAAGAAAATTGTCTGGGTTCGTTTATTCTGAGAGCGCCAAAAACAAAGACACAATGGAATTTGATGTTATTTGGGATCAAGGACAACTAAAAGACAAGAAAATTGCAGATAATTTCATTGTCTTAGATAATAAACATGATTTCTTATCTTTTATTTCTAAATTAAAAATTGAAAAACTAAGTAAAAGAATTTTGTCAACTCCTGATTTTTTTGAGAAAAAATCAGTTATTATTTATATACGACCTGAGGATATTGCTGATGACTCATCGTTTAATTCAAAATCAAAAATAACATCATTAAACCCTAATCATATTTTCCAAAATAATCAAAATGATGGAAAAACAAGTATTATTTCTTTTGATTCGAAATTTAAAAATTTTTTTCACTCAGGAATAGAGTACAGATACACCGGTCCACAAAGAGTAAGGACGCCAAAAGTAATTACAGGAATAAAGAAACCAAGAGTAATCGTTCCTAGAGTCCCTCTGCGTCCAAATACAACAATTACAGATTTTGATATTTTTTATAAAATTATAGATAAGTCAAACAAACATGTTTTTGACCGTAGTTTAGATATTCATATTAAAAATATCGAAGATCTTGTACTTTACAATAAAATTATTCGCCATAAAGAATCAAATGAGTTTAGGAAATTTCTTTTAAAAAAGCAAGAAATTTTTAAGAAAAACCCTTTTCAACTCACTCGTTTATATGCTATGCAGGAGTTAAATCCATCAAACCAAAATACTGAAGAAGACCAAATTTTTTCTACATTAGAACAGACAAAAAAATTCATTACTAATAATTTGCAATTAAAAAACTGGGATTGGGGCGATGCTTTTCACCCTTCAAATTTGTTCACTTATAAGGATAATAATTCTGAAGAATTTAATAAATTCATACTTAAAAAACAAAATCCAAAAATTATTTTTGACGATCAGATTTTATATTGGCAAATAGAGAAAGGTACAATTAAAATTTATACCTTTAATTATAAAGACTTGTTTCCTAATTTTGCCGTTGAACCTGATAATTTTATAATAAAAGATCTCCAAAAATATGAAAAAATAGATATTGGAAATACTGATATTAAAAAGATAGAGTACATAAAAGTCAAAACATTAGAGGAATTTGACTCATTGTATAATCAAATAACAACAGCTTAATTTGAGTTTTGACAAAATCATTAAAAAACCGCCAATATTTATCATATTTTGGCGGTTTTTTTATTAAGACAAATTCTATGGACTACGAGAACAAGAATAAAATTTAGATATTTTAATTAAATCAAACGATATTTTGCTGGTCCAATTATTAGTTGTAATTATAAATTTCTGGAATAAATTTAGACTATCAGGACTGAAACACAAGGCAGCAACATATCTCAACTAAGCAACCCTAACAGTCAAATCTAATGAAGCAAAGTTGCAAATATTAGAGACTTTTTGTTCAAAATCTCCAAGTTAAAAAGATGAAATTTAAAAAACTTATCTAAAATTTTAAGAAAAGGTAGATGTAAACTTTATATTATCAAGACTATCAATTTTATTTTTATCAATTAAAAGAACATAACTTTTAAACCAATCATAGTAGCCTACTACTGGAACAATCACAGCTCTTTTGCGGTAGTCTTCGAATTTCCATTTTAATTCTATTGTTTTTGTATTTTCATTAAAATTAAAATCAACAAGATTTAGCCCTTTTGCTCTTCGGTCACCTCAATAACCAGAAAGTTCACTAACATAATTATTTAAAATGATTGCATCTTTGTTTGATAAATCAATTGTTTCACTTAGATCATTAACCTGTTTTTCATCAAGAATTTCAACACTATGTCTATTAGTTGTTGAGAATGATTTTTGCTTATTAGGTATAGTTAAGTCAACAAGATCTTGTGTATTTTTAACTAAATAACTGTTATATAATTGCTTATTATTTTCACTTTCCTGGTTTTTCTTTTTAAATAAAAACTGATTTTTATTAACATAATCTTTATAAATAAATACATACTCATCTCTAAAATCATTAAAACTCAATGATTTTTTAGAGCCTGTTTTTGTTTTTCATTCTTCATTTTTTGTTTTTCATTCTTCATCAGTTAATTTATTGATATTATCTATAAAAAAACGAGGATAGTCACCTTCAAATGTTAAAACATTCTTTTTATCATTTCAAAATTGATATGTACTTATTTTTGCCAACTGTTGTTGATTTTGTAGATCATAAAGATAAATCAAGTATCCACCGACACCAACTAAAATTGAGCTTTGAATTCAAAATCAGGTTCCAAGTGAGAGAAAAGTTCAAAAATTTCCTTTACTATTTTTTGACATAAATTATAACCACCTCAGGAAATTGTTTTTATTTTGTGAATCCATAATTAATTATAACATTACTTATAAAATAAAGGGAAATTTACTGAAAATATACACTTTTATATCAAAAAATTTAAAAAGTTCAATTTTTTGAATTTTTATTCAAATTTTATTTGGAGCAACAAACATTTGCGCCTTAAAATTTACAACATTTTTAAAGTATAAATTACAGAACAACAAAAACTTAAAATTTAAAAATAAATTTATAGGTTTTAAACAAGAATAGACTATAATTTATTATATTATGAAAATTAGTAAAACAAGAAAACCTGTGGACAATTTGAAAAATTTAGTTTTTTTGTCACTAGTAATGCGTCTTATTAAATTTGTATTGGGTACTACTTTATTTTTCATATTTGTTATTCCTTCCATTAGCGCATGATTTTCAACTCGCGATTCATTTATTGTTGGTTCTGAACTCATAGTAGCTATGCTTATTTGAATTTTTGTTACTATTGTAAGCCGAGTTTTAACGATTGCTTATATCATAAAAGTAAGCTTCCCTAACAAAATTTTTATGAATATAGAACCAAATTCGCCAAAATCACTAAAACTTTCAGTAATTAAAATTACAGCAATTATTGGTTTTTTCATACCATTGTTGGATGTATTTTCGATGGTGATGTTTTTATTTTTTGCCCGCAACTACAAAAAAGAATCACTAGACAATGCCACTCCAAAAATTGCATAAGTCACATTAATAGTTTAAAAAATTAAAAATTACACTTCTCTAAGAAATCAATACCAAACATTAAAACGTTTTTATGGCGGCTTTAGTGTTTGGTATTAGTTTGAAATAGCGATTGTTCTAAAGTCAAAAAACCCATTATTAATTTTTTTTACTAATTTACTTGGAAATTTTTTTCTTTCTGGTATAATTTTTAAGGCAATACATAGAGATAATAACTGTCAGAATGACTTAATTTGTTGTTTGAATGTATTTTCAAAGTATTGCTCCTAAAACAGAAAGGAGTCTAGATTTGAACGCTTTTCGCCAAAAAAAGGCAGAAATAATTACTGAAATTAGAGATTTGCTCGAGAAATCTTCTTCTTTAGCAATTGCTGAATATCGCGGACTTTCAGTTGCTGAATTAGAAAGTTTGCGTCATGAACTAAAGAAATCAGGTGTTTTTACTAGAATTTATAAAAATCGACTTTTCAAAATTGCAGCAGATGAACTCGGTTTTTCTAATCTAAAATCAGAATTAGTGGGTCCAAATTTATTTGCTTTTGGTCTAGAAGACCCAATTGCACCCGCTAAAATTATTACAAAAGTCGCAAAAGATCAACCTTTATTAATATTAAAAGGTGGGATTTACGAAAAAAGTGTTGTTACAGCGCAAGAAAATACTGCTATTGCTGCACTTCCAAATTACACTGAAGCAATTACAATGCTTGCTTCTTCTCTTCAAGCCCCACTGAAACAATTGGCTTTTGGACTTAAATTATTAATAGATGAACAAAAAATAACTGCATAAAAAAGGAAAAAAATGGCTAAAATTACTAAAGAACAATTCATCGAGTCATTGAAAGAAATGACAATTAAAGAAGTAATGGAATTTGTTGATGCTCTTAAAGAAGAATTTGGGGTAGATCCTTCTGCTGTTGCTGTTGCAGCTGCTCCAGAAGCTGCCGCTGAAGTAAAATCTGAAGTTAAATTAACACTAAAAGCAGCCGGACAACAAAAAGTTGCTGTTATAAAAGTTATTAAAGATATGCTTGGATTAAGTTTGATGGATGCTAAAAAACTTGTTGATGCAGCACCTTCTGTCATAAAAGAAGCAATAAAACCTGAAGAAGCTGAGGAATACAAAGCTAAATTAGTAGAAGCCGGAGCTGAAGTTTCTATTGATTAATATTTCAAAAAATTAATTTTAAAAAGCAAAAATGGTGTTCTAAACGCCTTTTTTGTTATTTTTACTTTACTAAAATAAAATATTTTTTTAATATTTTATTAATTTTTTTGAAATTTTGTATAAAAACGCTTTGATTTTTTTGCTTTTTAAATATAATATATAACCTAAACAAAAAAGGGGAAAAAGGGGTGAGTCATGAACCAATTATTTAAATTAAAATCTTATGGCATAGGAACCCAGCGCCGTTTTTACGGAAAGACAAATAATACACTAGAAACGCCAGATTTCTTAGATTCCTTGCGTGAATCTTTTGACTGGTTTTTAAGCACTGGAATTGCACAAGCATTTGATAAAATTTTTCCAATTGTTTCGTCAAACGGTAAATTGGAAATTAAATTTCGTCCTGATTCAATTAGAGTTGAAAAACCTGAAAATGAATATTTAGCAATCCGTGAAGCTAAAATTAAAGGTAAAACTTATGCTGCTAGAGTTTATGTTACTTTAGTGAAAATTCAAGTTGAAGATGGTGAAATGGAAGAGCAAGAAATTTTACTTTCTGAATTTCCATTTATGACTCAAGGCGGAACTTTTATTATAAATGGCTTTGAAAAAGTTATTGTTTCACAATTAATTCGTTCTCCAGGTGTTTGTTTTCGTGAAAATGTTCGAAATCGACAAGCTGATGACCTTTTTAACAAGGTCGAAATTATTCCGCAACTTGGTTCATGAATGGAAATTTTCCACAAAGTTACTGGAAACCAAGTTGACACAGTTAAGTTTCGTGTTGATAAACATAAAAACATCCCTTTAATGGCGTTTTTAAAAAGTCTTGGTTTTACAAACGAAACAATTCGTAAGTATTTTGGAAATTCACCAGAATTACAAGAATCAATTCGCCGTCACAAAATCGACTCAATTGATGAAAATCTTGAGTCAATTTATCGTATTATTCGCAAAGATGACCGTGTTACTGAAGATGGTCTAAAAAACCTAATTCCGTCAATTATTTTCAATGAAAGACGTTATAATCTTTCAGCGACAGGTCGTTACATGTTAAATTCAAAGTTGAATTTAATTGATCGAATCTCTCAGACTTATCTTGCAGAAGATTTAGTAAATAAAGAAGGCGAAATTTTATACCAAAAAGGACTTTACATTAGTCGCTCAATTGCTATTGAAATTCAGGAAAAATTTAATAATTCTGAGTTTGAACTTTCCACAATTGAAGGTGTAGATTCAAGTATTTATGCTCGTCAATTACAAATTAGCCGTAATGAACGTCTTGGCGAAAGAATTTATGTTGCAATTGTAAAAGTTTGACCAAACAAAAAAGCGATGATTCAAGAAACTGAACCTGTAAGCGTAATTGCAACAGATCCAAGTTTGACCGAAACCACCTTAGTTTTATCAGATATAATCGCGATTGTTTCATATTACTTTAATTTACTACACAATTTAGGGAAAAATGACGATCCTGATTCATTAATTAATAAAAGAATCGTTAGTGTCGGTGAACTTTTACAAAATCAGTTTTTAATTGCCCTTACTAAAATTGAAAAAAACAGTAAGGAGAGAATTTCTTCAAAATCTGATTTGTCACAGCTAACCGTAAAATCAATTATCAACAACAAACCGATTTATAATCAGTTTAAAAATTTCTTTAATTCCTCAAAATTATCACAATTTATGGATCAAATTAATCCTTTAGGAGAAACTGCCAATAAAAGACGGGTAACTTCACTTGGTCCAGGTGGTTTAAATCGTGATACTGCCCAATTTGAGGTTCGGGATGTTCATGCAACTCATTATGGTCGTATTTGTCCTGTTGAGACTCCTGAAGGACAAAATATCGGTCTAATTCTTAACTTTTCAGTTTTTTCACGCACAAATAAATATGGTTTTATAATGACTCCTTATTATAAAGTCACAAACCGTGTTGTTGATTTTAGCAAAGTTCACTGACTAACTGCGGCCGAAGAATTTGGTCTTAGTTTCGCTCAGTCTTCAATCGAAATTGACGAAAATAACAACATTATTGCTGATAAATTAACAGTTCGTAAAAATCAAACATATCTTGTTCTTGATGCAAATCAAGTCGATTATATCGACGTTTCTTCAATGCAAATGACATCAATTTCGGCTTCAGCAATTCCTTTCTTGGAAAATAACGATGCTAACCGTGCACTTATGGGTTCAAACATGCAACGTCAAGCCGTTCCATTAATTAAACCAGAGGCACCACTAGTTGCAACAGGGATTGAAGCAGATATTGCCCGTTTTTCAGCCACAAATATTCGTGCCCTTGAAGATGGAAAAGTTATTTTTGTTGATGCAAAAAAAATCGTTGTTAACTCCGAAAATTCGACAAAAACCTATTTTTTACGGGCTTTTGAAAAATCAAACCAAGAAACATTAATTTTACAAAAACCAACTGTAAAAGTCGGCGACTTTGTTAAAAAAGGCCAACTCATCTGTGATGGTCCATCAACCGAAAATGGTGAATTGGCACTTGGTAAAAATGTGCTTGTTGCTTTTAGTACTTGATATGGTTACAACTACGAAGATGCGATCATTATTAGTGAAAAGCTCGTAAAAGACGACGTTTTTACTTCAATTCACATTCAAGAACAGACAATAAAATTCCGTTCATCTAAGGCAGGAAATGACATTCTAACCGCTGAAGTGCCAAATGCTTCGGCCAGATCACGTGCTCATCTTGATGCAAACGGGATTGTAATTGTTGGTTCAGAGGTTGATACTGGTGATATTTTAGTCGGAAGAACTTCGCCAAAAGGAGAAGACAACCCAACCGCCGAAGAAAAATTAATGGCTGCAATTTGAGGTAAAAAAGCACTGGCACAAAAAGATACTTCACTCCGGGTAAAAAACGGTGAAGGTGGAACTGTAATTGATGTCCAAATTCTTTCACGAGATCAAGGTGATAATCTTGAAGAAGGTGTAGGAATGCTTGTCAAAATTTTGATCGCCCAAAAAAGAAAAATAAAAGTGGGCGACAAAATGGCTGGACGCCACGGAAATAAAGGTGTTGTTTCTGTTGTTCTTCCGGTTGAAGACATGCCATTTTTAGAAGACGGAACACCTATTGACATTGTTTTAAATCCCCAAGGTGTGCCATCACGTATGAATATCGGTCAAGTTTTAGAACTTCATCTTGGTATGGCGGCAAAAAAACTTGATACAAAATTTGTTACCCCAGTTTTTGATGGTATCAAAATTGACACCATTCAAGATTTATTTAAAGAAGCCAACATTCCTCAGTCAGGAAAATTTAAATTAATTGACGGAATTACAGGTCAACCTTTTGAAAATCCAGTTTCAGTTGGCTACATGTACATGCTTAAATTGCAACACATGGTTGACGATAAAATGCACGCAAGATCAATTGGGCCTTATTCTTTAACAACCCAACAGCCCTTAGGTGGAAAATCACAAAATGGTGGACAAAGATTCGGTGAAATGGAAACTTGAGCGCTTGAGTCATTTGGAGCTGCCTCTGTTTTATCAGAACTTTTAACCTATAAATCTGATAATATTCAAGGTCGAAATTTACTTTATAATAATATAATTTCCGGTGGTCAAATTCCGCGGCCAGGAACACCTGAGTCATTCAATGTTTTGGCTTACGAACTTCGTGGACTTTTAATTAAATTGGAAGTTCACAAAAAACATCTATTTGATGAGCCAGAAGTTGAGACAACAAATAATCTTGAATTTGCCGAAATTCCATCTGAAATTATTGACGAATATAATGATGAATTTCCCGGTGAAGGACGTCGTCAAATTGACTATAGCGACGATCAGTATGACTTTGATGAAGAAAACATCGATTTTGACTAATTGAGGGAATAATTCACTTTTTTAACTAAAAGCAAATTATGCCTATTTTTAAAGGAGAATTTAAAAAATGAACACAAAGGTTTCTCGCCAGTATGCAAAAATTTACGAAAATTCAATCGAAAAAATTTCCCTTGCACTTGCAACCCCTCAAGATGTCCTTGACTGATCTCGCGGTGAAGTAACCCGTCCTGAGACAATTAATTACAAAACTTTCAAACCTGAAAGAGGCGGACTTTTTGATGAGTTAATTTTTGGTCCACTTGTTGATTTTAAATGTTCCATTTGTGGACGAAAATATCGTAAAGCAAACGAAAATCAACTGTGTATTGCCACAAAAGAGTGCCAAATTTCAAAATCACAAATAATGTCAAAATTATCCCGTCGTTATGCAATGGGTCATATTGCGCTTAATACGCCGATTTTGCACTTTTGATTTTTCAAAATCGATCACTCAATTGTTGCCAAACTTTTAGGACTAAAAGTTTATGAAGGTGATAAATTAACTTCCAATATTTCAAAAACAGCCTTAGAACAACTTATTTATTATAAATCACACATCGTTCTTGAAACTGGTGGTCTAAAATCACTGCAAAAAAATAAAATAATTGACATTTCCGAAGCTGGTTTAATTTACAAAAATGCACTTGTAGAAATTCTTGAAACCTATAGACCTGGCACTGAAGAATATGAAGCAGTTGCTGAGGCTCTTTCTGAATTAACTGATCTTGCCTCAAGCAAAATAGGCCGTGAATACGGGATAGATTATTATGAGCTTAATGAAGTAATTCAAGAATTTTCAGATGCTCGAATTGCAACTGGAACTGAAGCAATTGAGTATTTGCTTGACAAATTAGACTTACAAGCTGAAAAAAAACAAGTTGAAGCTGAACTTGCAGTTTTACAAAAACAATCTCACCAAAACAAAAAAGTTGTTATAAAAAACCAAAAGCGCGACAAACTCTATAAAAGATTGCAAGTAATTAACGCTTTTATTAATTCAGGTCAAGATCCTAAATCAATGATTATTAAAAATCTTCCGGTAATTCCGGCCGATTTAAGACCACTGGTTCAACTTGATGGTTCTCGTCATTCAACAAGTGATTGCAATGAACTTTATCGTCGAATCATAATTCGAAATAACCGTTTAAAAAGATGAAAAGAAGCCGAAGCACCCGTAATTATCATTCAAAATGAGATGAGAATGCTTCAAGAAGCAATTGATGCCTTAATTGACAATCAGAAAAAAACAACTAACCAAGTAACAACAAAAGAAAACCGTCCGCTCAAGTCAATTTCTGATTCACTTACCGGAAAAAAAGGAAGATTTCGTCAAAACTTACTTGGAAAACGTGTTGACTATTCAGGTCGTTCTGTTATTGTTGTTGGTCCAAAACTAAAAATGCACCAAGCTGGTCTACCACGGAAAATGGCCGCTGTTCTTTTTGAACCTTGAATTATCCGTAATTTAATTCAAGAAAAAAAAGTTGGCTCAATTAAGTCAGCCCGTAAAATGATTGAAGAAGAAAATCCAATTATCTGACCTCATGTTGCAAAGGTTATTAAAACTAGACCGATAATTCTTAACCGTGCCCCAACCTTGCACCGACTTTCAATTCAAGCTTTTGAACCAGTTTTAGTTCGAGCAAAAGCAATCCAACTTCATCCACTAGTTACTGCCGGATTTAATGCTGACTTTGACGGTGACCAAATGGCTGTACACATTCCAATTTCACCTGAAGCTGTTCGTGAAACTAGAGAATTAATGTTTGCTGATAAAAACATTTTAGGGCCAAAAGATGGTGAGCCAATCGTTAATCCTTCTCAAGACATGGTGCTTGGACTTTATTATTTATCCCAAGAAAAAGCTGGCGCAAAAGGTGAGGGATCATTCTTTTCATCTTATGATGAAATGCTAAAAGCCTATGAATTTCGATCTGTAGAACTTCATGCAAGAGTTGTTTTACCTTTTGAGTCAGTCAAACCTTTGGTTGGAAAAAATTCACGTGGACACATAATTTCAACTGTTGGTAAATTTATTTTAAATAATATTTTCCCCGAAAATTTCCCATTTATTTTTGACCACAATGTTGATGAATTAGAACTAAATTATCCTAGGCAAATTAAAAAATATGTCTTGCCTTATGGTACAAATTTCCGTCAGTACATTCAAAATTTAGAAATTAATGAACCTTTAAACAAAAAAGCAATTGCAAAAATTGTAAGACAAATTTTTGACACATATGACGGTGTTCTTGCAAAAGAAGATATTGCCAATGTTATTGACCAGTTAGACTTTGAAAATTACCATGACTGTATTTTAATTTACGAAAAACTTCGTGATTATAAAGGGGAAAAATTACCAATTTCTCACCTTGCAAAACTTTCAGAATTCACAATTTTTGAGTTTAGTCAGTTATTTAAACGTCAACAGCAAGCCGGAAGAGCCGAGATTTACCGTGTTTTTGAAGATCACGAAAAAGTTGACCTTCTAGAAAAAATTTGATTTAAGTACAACAACATGGTTTCTTCAATTCTTGATAAAATTAAAGACCTTGGATTTCACTACTCAACAATTTCAGGAACCTCAATTGCAATTAGTGACATTAAAGTCGCACCTAAAAAGCATGAATTTATCGCTGAAGGTGAAAAATATATTAGTCAACTTAATAATTTTTTCAATCAAGGTCTAATCACTGATGATGAAAGATATGTTCTAGCGATTGCAAAATGAACCCAAATTAAGAACGAAATTCAAGACGACCTTAATGAATCAATCGTAAATGAAGCGCACAACTCGCTGGTAATGATGATGAAATCTGGAGCTAGAGGAAATATTTCTAACTTCGTTCAACTCGCGGGAATGCGTGGTTTGATGGCTAACAACGTTAAAGCCTTAAAGGTCGATGCTGAAAATGAACGTGTTGTTCGTTCAATTGTTGAAGTTCCAGTTAAGTCATCGTTTGTCGAAGGTCTAACTTCATTTGAATTTTACTCTTCAACTCACGGAGCTAGAAAAGGTCTAACCGATACAGCGCTTAACACTGCAAAATCAGGTTATCTAACGCGAAGACTGGTCGATGTTGCCCAAAACATTGTTGTTGCAGCTGATGACTGTTTTTCAGATTTTGGTTTTGTTGTCAAAGATATAATTGACACTAAAACTAATACAATAATAGTTCCTTTAATTGAAAGAATCGAAGGTCGCTTTTTAAATAAAGATGTCTATGATTCAAAAGGAAATAAAATTGCTAGCGGCGGACAACTTGTTAATCTCCAAATTGCAAAACAAATCGCAAATGCTGGTGTTAAAAAAGTTGAAATTCGTTCAATTTTGTCCTGTCATATCAAAAACAGTGTCTGCAAAAAATGTTACGGAAAAGATTTGGCAACAAACCGTTTAGTTTCAATTGGTGAGGCTGTCGGAATTATCGCTGCCCAGTCAATCGGTGAACCGGGAACTCAATTAACGATGAGAACTTTCCACACCGGTGGGGTTGCTAACGTTGAAGATATTACAGGTGGATTTACCCGTCTAATTGAGCTAATTGACTCCCACGAACACCCTTGAGGACGGCCAGCAAAAATTTCACCTTATTATGGAACAATCACCAAAATTTCTGATCTGTCTGAAAAAAATGCCACAAGCAAAGGGCTTTTAATTACAATTGACTATAAAAATGCTCAGGGTGAAAAAGCCGAACATATGGTCCGTGTTGAGCAAAATCAGAAACTTCGAGTTCAAGTTGGCGACAAAGTTATTCCAGGTCAAAAACTAGTTGAAGGACCAATTATTCTAAAAGAATTATTGGCAATTTCTGATGCTAGAACACTGCAGAACTACCTACTAAAAGAAATTCAAAGAATTTACCGTATGCAAGGAATAACTATTTCTGATAAATATATTGAAATTATTATTCGCCAAATGTTGTCAAAAATTCAAATCACTGACAGCGGAGACTCAAATTTCTTTATTGGATCAATTGTTGATATTTGCGACTATCAAGATGTTAATGGTCAATTAATTTCTGAAGGAAAAAATCCCGCTTTTGGAAACATAATTGTCAAAGGTGCTAAACAAATTCCGTTACTTTCAAACTCATTTTTAGCCGCAGCCAGTTATCAAGAAACATCCAAAATTCTTGTTCATTCAGTTATCTCATCACAAGCTGACAAATTAGAAGGACTTAAAGAAAACATAATTGTCGGCCACAAAATTCCTGCTGGTACTAATTCAAATTATGAACCTAAGTCCAAATTTGACATTCGTGATCCATTCAGTTTTTTCATGAAAACTTCACGCTAAAAGTTTATGAACTTGGAACATATAGCTAAAAATTACCGTTTTTGTCAACAAATAATCTCCAAAACTTGCTCTGATTTGGAGATTATTTTTAATTTAATTATTAGTAAAAAAATTCAATTTATTTATTTAGTTGGCCCGTATGGCTCAGGAAAAACTGATTTTACAAAAAAATTTGCACGAAAAATCGGAATAAAAGACAAAATTATTTCCCCGTCATTTAATTTTATGTTCGCCTACGAGAATTTAGTTCATATTGATCTTGATAATTTTTCATCAAAACTGGACGAATTTCAGGACTATTTTGAGCAAAATTTTGTTGTAATTGAATGAGCAAACAAACTTGAGGAATTCTCTCAAAATTCAATTTTAATTAATTTTGAGATAATTAGCCCAGATTCAAGAAAAATTAAATTTTGCTGAAACTAAAACAAAAAAACCTATAAATTCATAGGTTTTTTTAGTTTTTTGGCAATAATTTAACCCTCCCTTTTGATGAGTTCCCCGGATTGATGGCAAAAATTCACTTTTTAGGAATATAAATGTGAAAAAATGCCCGTGAATTCGGGTTTTTTTGACGTTAAAACATTAATTTTTGTTTTTTAAAATTAACCCTTTGCAAAAAAAAAAAAAAAAAATGTTTGGTCTAAAAAAAATTTATGTTATAATAAAGCACACTAAGAATAATTAATAAATTTGGATTTAGAATTAAGGGGGAATTAGTTATGTTTTTGCCACAATAAACTCAGATAGTGCGAATTTTCCATTATATTTTTAAATATGATGGTATGCCTTAAATTTAACTGTTTAGAAATCTTCAAATTTAGGGCTTTTAGTTATTGTTCTTTCAAAACTTCATATGTTTTTTTAGGCTCGACGCAAATAAAAACGAGTTTTCTATTTGCATTGAGTTTAAATAGTAGTTGTTTTTTTATTATTTTATTGTTTTATCCATAAATTGATTTTTGCCAGTGTTTTAACTAAAAAAGCAGTTTAAACATTTCATATTTTGCTTTTTAAGTTAAGATTTTACTTTTTGTTAATATTTTAATTCACTTTTGGCTAAGGTTATTTTGACTTAAAACCTGTTTTCAACTTTTTGGTTCGCGCTTAGTTTCAATTTTTGGATTAGCAATTAAAAGATAAAAATTTAATTTTTCAAGGAACATTTTTGTCAAAAACACAATAAAAAATGCAAAAAGGAAAATAATTGTTAAAACTGGGAAATTTCACGGCCATTTTCCTAGTTCGCCAATGGTTGGTTGCCCATCTTTTCCCATATAAAATCAATTTCCGTTCCAGGCTATTTTGAGTCGATTGTCACCTTGGTTTTCAATTATTTTTTCAATTCCTCAACTTAGAAAAAAAGTAAAAGATGCCATTAAAAAAGTAAATAATATTGATTTTCAGAAACTTTTTATATCCAATTTTGAGTTTTTACCATTAATAAATGTTAAAAAAAATGGTAAAACCAAACTTAAAAGGTGGCTAAAAATAAACTCTCAAAAAAAATAATTATCAGGCGCTCAATTTATACCCAAATTTTTAGTTTTTGCCAAGTTGATTAACTCAGATTCACTAATATTTTGTTCAAATTTTATGCCTTGAAATTCAATGTCGTCCATAACAATTCCTACATCAAAGCCAATCTGTGGAAA
Organism: Mesomycoplasma ovipneumoniae; assembly: GCF_024758565.1. Taxonomy (NCBI): domain Bacteria; kingdom Bacillati; phylum Mycoplasmatota; order Mycoplasmoidales; family Metamycoplasmataceae; genus Mesomycoplasma; species Mesomycoplasma ovipneumoniae. The sequence goes on along the minus strand of NZ_CP079199.1, from coordinate 394,499 downwards.
AGATAAAGCTAAAATTGAGCCTAAAAAACCGGGAATTACTATGTATTTTGCCCAATTTGTCCTATTAAAAATCATTAAAGAGGCACAAATTAAAACAATAAGTCGACACAAATGTAGCGGCAGATATTCTCATTTATAGATATAATCATTAATTTCTAGCAAAATTGTTCGACTAATATATGAAAAAAATCAAATCAAAATACCAATAAAAATAAATCAATTTTTTATTCTATAAAATAAACTAACCTTAAATTGGATTTGGTTCTTGTGAATGTACCATGTTTCCAAATTTTTACGGAAAAAGTACAACACAACAATGCTTAGAAGACCTAAAATTAGTCCAATATAAACTATAAAAAAATATGAATTTGCATCTAAATCACTTTTTCTTCAATCAAAATAAAACATTTTATTTTTTAATTTCCATTAAAATAGATTTTAAGTGTTTTTAATTAAAATTTTAGGTTTTTTGGTATAATTATATAATTATAATTAAATTTCTATAAATTTTAATTAACTAAATTTAAAAAGAAAAAACAAAAATGAAATGATAATAAAATTGCGAATTGCTATTTTTTCAATAATCTGACTATTTAAAATACGTAAAATACGGTCTGTTTGAAAAAAATATTATAAAAAAAAAGTCGAACTTTCTCCTCAATATAGAAGCGATTTGGTTTTAAGTTACTCAAAGTTTATTTTAAAATTATTTGGCACAAAAATTAAAGTTTTTGGTTATGAAAATTTACCAAAAAATGCATCGATCTTAATTTCTAATCAAAATCACTTTTCTGACCACTTTGCATTATTTTCAGCACTTGAAAACCCATCAAAAGCTGAAGAAGATTTTAATCCAATTGTAAGTTTTTTTCTTGAAAAAAAGCGTTATTCCCGTAAAAATAAATGAATTTTTGGCTCACTTGACTCACAGTTTTTAGCTGAAAATGAACAAGAAAACTTAAAAAAGTTTCAAAATTTTTTAAAATCAATCCGTGAAAAACGTGCTTATGGAGTTATTTTTGCAAAAGAGAACTTCCATGACACAGAGCTAAATTTTCCAATTGAAATTTTTGAAACTATAAAAGAATCAGGACTTGCAATTGTCCCTGTTTCAATTAAAGTAGTTAAAAAAAATACAGATAAAAATCAGTCTAAAAAATTTAAAAATATCGAAATTTTCTTTCATAAACCTATAAAACCAGGCGCTGTTATTTCGCAGACAAGTAAATCTTTGAGTTTAGCCACAAAAAAAACTATTATTGATTTTTACAAAGGTGAAAAATAATGGATTACGATATAAAATTAGCTAATTTTTCAGGACCTTTAGAATTACTTTTAGATTTAGTAAGATCAAAAAACATTAATATTTTAGATATTGATCTTGTTGATTTAGCAACACAATATGTAAAAATAATTCAAATTTTAAAAGAAAAAAATATCCAAATTGCCAGCGAGTATTTAGTTATTGCTTCTACTTTAGTTCATTTAAAATCAAAAATTTTGCTTTTGCCAAGTAAAGAAGAAAAATTAAAACCTGAAGATGAAAAAGATCGTCTTGAATTTTTAGCTCTATTATATGACTATCAGCAAATTAAAAATATTGCAAATATGTTAAAAGAACAGCAAGAGCACCGAAATGATTATTTTGAAAAAAATACCTCAGATTACAATGATTTTCGCAGACCCCCCGACCCAAGTCAACTTGATGGACATTCATCAGTACATAATTTATATAAAGTGTTAAAATTAATGTTTGATAGAACAAAAGCAAAAAATCTCATTAAAATTAAAACCCAACAAGTCCAAGTGACAGCTGACGAGCAAAGTTTATGATTAAAAAATCTGTTAAAAAATGAAAATGAAATTGATTTTGAATACTTATTTTCACTTCCGACAATGAAACATTTTGTTATCACGATGATTTCAATGCTCGAAATGGCAAAAAAACAACTTCTACATTTAAAACAGGAGCAACAATTCTCAAAAATATCAATTTTCCGTGGGGGTTATGATGAAAACTAGAATTATTGAGGCAATTTTGTATCTTCAAGGTGAAAAAGGAGTTTCTTCTCAACAACTTCAGAGTGCACTTAAATTATCAAAAATTAATGAAGCTCGCAAACTTTTAAAAGATTTTTCAGTCGAATTTAACCGCCAAAAAAGAGGTATAATTGTTGTTGAATTTGCCGATATTTTCAAATTTGTTACCGCAAAAGATTTAAAACCTTTTATTATTGACTTTGTTGGAAATGAAAAAAAATATCGTCTTAGTAATTCAGCAATCGAAGTTGCCGCTATAATTGCCTATAAACAACCTGTAACAAGAAGTGTTATTGCCCAAATTCGTGGCGGAATTAATTCTGATTATATTGTAGGTTCGCTGTTAGCAAAAGGAATAATTGAGGAGTTAGGAACTGCTCCGAGCCCTGGAAATCCTACACTTTATGGTGTAACTTCGAGGTTTTTTGACTATTTCAAATTAAGATCGGCCAAAGATTTACCTAAATTTAAAGAATTTGATTTATTAGACATTATTGAAGATCCAGGCCAAAGCGAAAATTTTGATCTTTTTTCTTCTCAACGAGAAACTGAATAAAATTTTATGAAATATTTAGCAATTAATCGCGATGTTAACGTAGAAGACCAAAAGTTGATTTTTTTTAATTACGATTCCCCTCTTGAATTAAGTAATTCTAAAATTATCGGCTTTGTTGGTAATAAACCTAATTCAATAAATGAAAACTATATTTTTAGTTTAGCATCAACTATTTCTGATCTTGTTAAAGAAAAAAACTATCAGAAAATTTTAATTAATAGTAGTTCCAACAATTTTGGAATAGCTTTTGCATCAATTTTTTACAATGCTTTAGCCTCTGATCCTAACAAAGAAATCTTAATTTTTGAAGAAAAATTTGGATATTCCCAAAGTTTAGCCCGTCATTATTTTATAAATAATGATTTTGATTTTTTTATAAACATTGAAGTTAATCTGTCAAATAAAAATTTAAATTTAACAGTTTTAACCTTTTATAAAAAAAACTTAACACTTTTGACGGCTGAAGAAGAAAAAAAAATAAACAAAACCGAGCAAAAGCCATTTTTTTATAGAAGTTCACAAATTTATTTAACGCCAAAATTTCATATTAATTCAGACCATATTTCGAAATTTTACAGTTATTTTGACCTAAATTTCTACAAATTAGCCAATTTTTACCAGTTCTATGATTCAGAGTCAACTTATTTAACTAATTTTTTAAAAGATCATTTTGATAGTGAAAAAAGTAAATTTTTACCAATAAAAAGGAGTTTTCCGATTGAAAAAATTACAAGACAAGTTAGTGATAATTCAATAATTTGAAAAAAGATCACAACAAGCGCTAAATTTAAGACAAATGTAATTTTCTGGGTCAAAAAAAACAAAATTATAACTGCTATTCGTAAAAATTTTAACTTTAATATTATAAAAGATAATGATTTTCAGTTATTAGTGCTTGATTTTCTTGAAAGAAATTGAAAAAATGGGAAATACTTTTTGATAAGTCATCAGGCTAATAACTACATTTCTGAGTTTATTGAGCAGAAATTTGATGCTAAAATCACAAAATTTTGTGAATATAACGAGAATTCAGAAACTGAATTACTTAAAATTCGAGAAAAAACTAGTGATGAAGTTGTTGTTATAACATCAAAAAGTGTTCATTTTGTTCCTAAAGTTTCTGAAAATTCAATTAAATACGGAATTAGCACTAAATTTTCCATTCTTTGGTATGTCAAAATTTTTGAATTTTACACCCAAAATAATTTAAATATATTTGAAATTATCCAAAAGATGAAAACGGAGCTGAATTTTGTTTTCCAATATAAGTACCGAATGAAAGCAACTCCATCAACTTTTGATAAAATTGTAAATTTGCTTGTAAATGAAAATGATGCTCAATTTCGTCCACAAGGATACAGCATTTCAAATTCAGATTCAGGAAAGCATTCAATAAAACTAAAAATTAATTTACAAAATAACGATTTTTACAGATTAATTTACTTTAAACCAAAAGAAGAATTAACACTCTACACAAATTTTTTATCAAAAAATCATACTGAAAAACAAGCCGTTTTTTTGGAAAACCTTCTTATTGACAAAATTAAACTTGCAAATAAAAATCTAACATCATTAAAAAGCAACAGAACGAAGAATTTCCTTAAATTTGGGATTTTTATAACAGCTATTGTCGTAATTTTAATTATTTTATTTTATAATTTCTACAACTCTAGTTTTTCAGATGGCTCGCCTACAAAAATTTTTGTTAAATTTTATGAGTTTTTTTTCAAATCACGGGTAAACAGATTAGTTCTTATTGGCGCAATTGCCCATTTTATATTTTGAAATTTAACCTCAACCTTACAATTACGGCGAATTTTTAAACATCAAAAGGTAGAAACGAGATTTAGACACCTTTTTGTCGCCAGTTTTATTGCCACTTTTATGCAATTTTCTACACCTTTTTCATTTGGTGGCGAAATAAGTTATTATTGATATTTGCAAAAAAAGAAATATCCGTTGAAAAATATCAGCGCAACCTTGACATATAATGCCCTAATTCATCAGGTTTTTAATTTATTTGTCAGTTTGATTTTAATTCCAGTTGGCTTTATTTACTATCGCGACCTTTTTATTCTAGATTCTTGGGAAAAAATCATTTTCTTTGCTTGACTTATTGCTAATATTTTTTTAAATGTTTTAGTTTTATTAATAATTATAATTATTTCTGTTTGAAAAAAATTGCAATATTTGTTGATTAAAATATTTGTTTCACTTTTAAATCTCAATTTTTTAAAAAAAATTGAGGACAGACAAAGATTAGAATATCGTTTTCAATTTCTAATTGATAATTTCAAAAACCATTTTATGAAAGTTTTGTCTAATAAAAAACTGTTGACAAAAATACTTTTATTTTACAAATTCCCTGTTTTTTTCATAAATTTCTCTTTTGTAATTTTAATTGTCACTTTAAAAGAACAAGGTTTAGAACTAAGTACTATTAATTTTCACGATTATCTCAAATTTATATCAGGATTTACGCTTTTACAAATTTCAAACAACCTCTCGCCTTCTCCAGGTGGAGTTGGTTCAGCTGATTTAATAACAAAATTAATTTTCAAAAGTTTCTTTGACGAAGCAAACTCTTTAAATTTAGATATTTTTAACTTTACTAATAGAATTTATACTTGATTTTTACCTTATTTATTATCAGCAATTGGAATTTTGACTGTTTGAGTAGGTGAAAAAAGAGTTGATCGCTACAAAGAAATCCAAAATACGATGCAAGAAAACTTAGTTTTGAATTACAAACTAAAAAAACAGGATAGTCATTTCTTTTTTTATGCTTTATTTTTTTGAGCATTTGTTGCTATCGGGGTTATAGTTTCTGTTTTTGCGATTTAAGTTTTAGCTCAATTTGTGCAGCTTTTGCTATCATAGCGCCATTATCAGTACAAAATTCCCTTTTTGGAATAACAATTTTGTAATTTTTTTCATATTCTTTAAATAATGCTCTAATTCCAGAATTTGCTGCAACGCCACCAACTAAAGTTAGGGTTTTTATATTTTCATTGTTATTTAAAACAAAATCAAGCTGTCTTTTTAAATATTTTATTATTGTTTCTTGAAAGGAAACAGCAATTTTTTGGACATTTTTTAAATCAAGTTTATTTTTTTTCTTCATCTCGTTAGTAAAATTTATAACTTGAGTTTTTAGTCCGCTAAAAGAAAAATCCAAAGGATTTGCAAGCCTTTTTGGCAAACTGAAATTAATTAATTCGCCAATATTTTCCTGATTTTGTTGTCAAATTTGGTCAATTTTAGGCCCACCTGGCAACACTAAGCCTAAATTTCTGCCAATTTTATCATAAATTTCGCCCAGAGCATCATCAACTGTTGAGCCAATAATTTCAAGTTCACCCTCATTTTTAGCCAAAATTCATTGACTATGACCTCCAGAAATTAAAAGCGAAAGTGCTGGAAAAACAATTTCATCATCAATATTTGCCGACCAAAAATGTCCTAAAAGGTGGTTAACTGGAATTAAAGGCTTATTAAAATAAAGACTTAATGCGCTTGCAAATAAAAATCCTATTTTCAAAGGTCCCAATAATCCGGGATTATTTGTGTAGGCAATAGCATCAATCGAGGAAAAGTCAACGCGTTTTTGCAATAATTTTTCTAAAATTATTGCTAAATTTCGCGAATGTTCGCGAGCAGCAAGCTCTGGAATTGTGCCACCAAATTTTTGGTGAAATTCAATTTGGCTAATTGTTAAAATTATTTCGACTTTTTCATCACATAAAAGAGCAACAGACGCATCATCATGAGAGGTTTCAATACCTAAAATTTTCATTTTTCTGCCTTTTATTTTTTTTTTTTTTTTTTATTTTATTATATAATATTTTGTGCTATAATTATAAAAATATGGGCCAGTACTCAAGAGGCTGAAGAGGACGCACTGCTAACGCGTTAGGGGAGTGAAATCCCGCGCAGGTTCAAATCCTGTCTGGCCCGCCAAAATCCTTTCGTTTGTTTTGTTTTTAAACCATGATACATTAAAAAATACTTTATTTTTATTGCCTCCTTAGTTATTTTTTTTATATTTTGTCACTCCATTTATATATTAAATTATTTTTTTATGTTTTCATTCGTGTTTAGATACTCCCTTCTTAATTTTTATTTATAATTTGTTTTTGATTTTTTGTAAAATCATGTTTACAACCTCCTTTCTAAATTTTTATTTTGTAAGATAAATTTTATTTTTTGTAAAAGCATTTTTACAACCTCCTTTTCTTTATTTTTAGTATAATTTATTTTTTGGTTTTTTGTAAAAGAATTTTTAGTAATGCCTTTCTAAATTTTATTTTTAATTTACTTTTTCTTTTTTGTAAGTTCATGATTAGAACCTCCTTTCTAAATTTTTATTTATAAGTTAAATTTTCTTTTTGTGTAAAACCAAAATTTATTATGTGTGTTTACATGCATTTTTAAGGTTTCCTTTTATTTTTATTTATAAGTTATATTTTATTTTTGTAAATAACAAAAATCATTATTTTAGTCTCTCGTCGTTCTCAATAAAAAAGTCTATAAAAATCTCTAATCTCTATAAAAAAACTCAATAAAAAAAGGCAAATGAAAATTTGCCTTTTTTTATTGATTGGAATAAAATAATTATCTATTTCCCTGAGTTTCCCTGTTTGATGGCAAAAATTCACTTTTAGTGAATGTAAATACGCGAAAATACCGCTAAATCCGGGTTTTTTGACCTAGAATTTTAATTTTTATTATTTTAAAATCAACCTTTTGCAAAAAAAAAAAAAAAAAATACTTGGCCCAAGAAAAAATTATGTTATAATAAGTCTCACTAAGAATAATTAATAAATTTTGAGATTAGAATTAAGGGGGAATTAGTTATGTTTTTGCCATAAAAAAATCTGACAGCGTGAATTATCCATTATATTTTTAAATATGATGGAATGCCTTAAATTTAACCGTTTAGAAATCTACAAATTTATGGCTTTTAGTTATTGCTCTTTCAAAACTTCACATATTTTTTTAGGCTCAATTTAAATAAAAACGAGTTTTCTTTTTGCATTGAGTTTAAATAGTAGTTGTATTTTTTTATGATTTTTGTCAGTGTTTTAACTAAAAAAGTAGTTTAAATATTTCATAATTTTGCTTTTTAAGCTAAAATTTTAGCTTTTTTAGTTAATAAGTAAATTTTTCTTTCATTAGTGTTAGATTTAAAATTCAGTGTTTTTGCTTTAATAGTTATTTTTCTTGTGTTTGGTAAAAAAATTAGAAAAGTGCCCAAAAACCGGACACTTTTCTAATTGATTGAAGTAAAATAATTATCTATTTTTGAATAAAGTATCTAATAACTCTAACGAATTGTGCAACAAATGAAGATTCATTATCGTATCAAGTGTATAGTTTATATAATCTTTTGCCATCAACTTCAACAAATTTTGTTAAGGTTGCATCAAAAACCGAACCATGTGTGTCACCGATAATGTCGCTAGAAACAATAGGTTCGTCGCAATAAGCAAAAGACTCGCTTTCGTATTTTTTCATTGCTTTATTAACTTCTTCAATAGAAGGAGATGATTTTAATTCAACACTTAAGTCAACAAAAGAACCTGTAATTACCGGCACTCTTATAGCAATTCCGTCTAATTTTCCAGTTAAGGAAGGTACAACAAGGCCAATTGCTTTTGCAGCACCAGTTGAAGAAGGTACCAAGTTAACAGCAGCAGCACGTGCTCTTCTTAGATCCTTGTGTGGTGCATCTTGAATTCTTTGGTCGGCAGTATAAGCATGAACTGTTGTCATAAATCCATGGCTTATTCCAAATTCTTTATCAAGCGCATTTACAAGCGGAGCAAGCGCATTTGTTGTACATGATGCTGAAGATAAAATTTTATCATTTTCATCAATAGTGTGGCAATTTACATTGTGAACGATAGTTTTTACATCGCTTCCAGCAGGTGCAGAAACTAGAACTTTTTTTGCACCAGCATCAAGGTGTAAAGTAGCCCCAGCTTTTGATGCAAAACGCCCTGTACATTCAAGAACCAAATCAATTTCTAGTTGTCCTCAAGGCAACATTTCAGGTTCTCTTTCTGAAAAAACGCGAATTTTTTTGTCATTGATTACAAGATAATTCTTGTCTTCTTCTTTTAAAACGCTAACAGTTCCAGAAAATCTTCCTTGGGCAGAGTCGTATTTAAAAAGGTGAGCTAAAACAGATGCATCAGTCAGATCATTAATTGCAACAACCTCTAAATTTTCATCTTTAAGATCTAGAAGTTGGCGAAGAGCTAATCTACCGATTCTTCCAAAGCCATTAATTGCAATTTTTTTCATTATATTCCTCATTTCATTGATTTTTTTAGTCTAATTTTTTTAAAAAAAGTGACTAAATTTTTTTTTATAGTAAATTTTACCACTTTCTTACTAGTTTACTTTAAAATTTCAAATATTATTTTATTTTTGTATAAAATTTTTAGTATAAAACCCAGAAAGGCTTATATGACTTATTCAGTTGAGAAACTTAAACTTTTAAAAGGACTTGAAGCTGTAAAAAAACGACCTGGAATGTATATAGGTTCTACAGACATTAACGGACTTCACCAATTAATCTGAGAAATTTTTGACAATGCGGTTGATGAAGTAATTGCTGGTTTTGCAAATGAAATTAAAGTAGTAATAAATCATGATAATTCGGTTGAAATTAGCGACAATGGTCGTGGAATTCCAACTGAAATTCACAAAAAAACCGGTAAAACTGGTGTTGAATTAGTTTTTACAGAACTTCATTCAGGAGCTAAATTTTCTGATGAAATTTATAAAACCGCCGGCGGACTCCACGGAGTTGGTTCATCAGTCGTGAATGCATTATCTAAAAAAATGGAAGTTTTTGTTTCTCGTAACCAAAAATTGTTTTATACATCTTTTATTAACGGCGGAAAAATTGAAAATAGAACCCAAGAATTAGGACCTAGCAAAATTAGTGGCACAAAAATAGTATTTTTGCCTGATTTTTCATTTTTTTCTCACAAAGAGTATGATCCTGATATGATAATTTCAAGGTTGCAGGAAACTTGCTTTTTAGTTAAAAATTTAAGAATCGAGTTTGTTGATCTAAAAAACGGTATTGAAAAAACTTTTCAATTTAGTAAGGGGATTGAAAATTTTGTTGAATTTTTAAACAAAGATACCCAAAAAATTCATGACAAAATTATCGCTTTTAAAGAAAAAAGTCAAGATATCATAGTAGAATTTGCATTTCAGTATGTTGATTCTCAACAAGAAAATATTATCTCATTTGTTAATAACGTAAAAACAAATTTGGGAGGAAGTCATGAAAATGGCCTAAAAGCTGGTATCGTAAAAGCAATTAATACTTATGGTCAACAAAATAATTTGCTGAAAAATAAGCAAATTTTTGACTTTAATGATGTAAAAGTTGGACTTTCCTTAATTTTATCGCTGCGAATTCCTGAGCCAATTTTGGAATTTGTCGGCCAAACTAAAAATAAATTAGCAACAGTCTTGGCAAAAACGGTCACAGAAGAGGTAGTTTTTAGAAATGTAATGTCCTTTTTTATTCAAAATAAAGAAACTGCTCAAAAAATTATTACTTTTTTACTAAATGTTTACCAACAAAAAGAAAAGTTAAAATTAAGTCTAACAGAAACAAAAATTTCTAAGTCAGTGGCAAAAGAAAAACGGATTTTATCAGGAAAATTAACACCTGCTAATTCAAAAAAAGCTATGAATCGCGAGCTTTTTTTGGTTGAAGGTGAATCAGCTGGTGGTTCAGCAAAACTTGCGCGAAATCGTGAATTTCAAGCAATTTTACCGCTCAAAGGTAAAATTGTAAATTCACAAAAAACTCGTTTGATCGAAGTTTTGAAAAATGAAGAAATTATTGCCATTATTAGCGCTTTAGGAACTGGAATTGGTCAGAATTTTAACCTTAAAAACTTAAATTATGGCAAAATCATTATTATGACCGATGCTGATAATGATGGCGCTCACATTCAAATTTTAATTTTGACCTTTTTGTTTTATCATATGCGTCCCTTGATTGAAAATGGTTTTGTTTATATTGCCCAACCGCCTTTGTACCGAATTAGTGAAAAAAATAAAAAAGACATTTATATTTGAGATGAAAAAGAATTCCATGAATATGTAAAAAAACACCCTAATGCTCAAATTCAGCGTTATAAAGGTCTTGGTGAAATGAATGCTTCTCAACTTTGACAGACAACAATGGATCCTGAAAAACGAATTTTAGAAAAAGTTTTAATCGAAAACCTTGAAAAAGTTGAGGAAAATTTCCGCATTTTAATGGGAGAAAGAGCTGACTTGCGTAAAAATTGAATTCAAGAAAATGTTGACTTTTCACTTGAAGACAGTTTTATTGACAATTTAAAGGAGCCAGTCTATGAGTAAAAATTTAGATTTAATCATTAACTCAAAATTAGATCAAATTTTGGCCGAAAAATTTACTCGCTACTCGAAATATATAATTCAAAACAGAGCAATCCCCGATGTTCGCGATGGACTAAAACCTGTTCAGAGAAGAATTCTCTATTCAATGTGACAGCTTGGTCTAAAAAATACTAAAAATTACAAAAAATCAGCCAGAGTTGTTGGAGATGTAATTGGTAAATTTCATCCACATGGAGATTTATCAATTTATGATGCGCTAGTTCGGCTGTCTCAAGAGTGAAAAATTAACATTCCACTTGTAGAAATGCACGGAAATAAAGGCTCAATTGATGACGATCCTCCTGCTGCAATGAGGTATACCGAAGTTAGATTAGCCCAAATTAGTGAACATTTGCTTGAATTATTATCAAAAAATGTCGTAAATTTCTGCCCTAATTTTGATGACAGTGAAAAAGAGCCCACAATTTTGCCAGCAATTTTTCCTAACTTGCTAATTAACGGTGCAATCGGAATTGCAAGTGGTTTTGCAACAGAAATACCTCCTCATAATTTAGTTGAAGTAATCCAAGCTGTAATTTTAATGATCAAAAATCCTTTAATTACAAACAGTCAAATTTCTAAAGTTATTTTAGGTCCTGATTTTCCCACAGGTGGAATAGTTTATGGAAAAGCCGGAATTTTAGATGCTTTTGAAACAGGAAAAGGGAAAATTCAAATTTCGTCATCATACAAAATTTCTGAAAAAAACAAGCAAAAAGTGATCGAAATTTCTTCTATTCCTTTTGGAATTTCAAAAGCTAGCTTGATTCAACAAATCGACACAATCCGATTTGAAGAAAAAATTAGCGGAATTAAAGAGGTAATTGATCAATCTGATCAAAATGGTGTGCTTATTTTTGTTGAACTTGAAAAAGATGCAAACGCCGAATTAATTCTTAATTATTTGCTGCAAAAAACAGATATGCAAATCTATTATTCCTATAATTCGGTAGCAATTTGTAATAATTCACCAAAATTACTATCAATTAAAGAAATGATTGGTTATTTTCTTGAGCATTTAAGAAAAGTTAAACTAGGTGAATTTAATTATGAACTTTTTAAAAGCAAAAAAAGACTTGAAATTATAGAAGGTTTTTTAAAAGTTGCTGATATAACTAATGAAGTAATTGAAATTATCCGTAAATCTGATAATTCAAAAGCGGGTGTAATAGCTGATTTAGTTAAATATTTAAATTTTACCGAAGTTCAAGCTGAAGCAATTGCTTCGATGCGTTTGTATAGATTATCTAAAATTGAACAGCAGTCATTTTTAAATGAGTCTAAAACTTTAGCCCAAAACATTGAAGAATTTAAAAAACTTATTGAAAATAAAGAAGAATTTGATCTTCATTTAATTTCTATGCTAGAAAATTTTGCTAAGATTTATGGTTCTCCACGAAAAACTAAAATAGTTGACAAAGAATTGCAAGTAAAAATCAACCATCAAGATTTAATTAAAGATGAACAGTTTTACTTTTGAGTTTCTAAGAACGGCCTTTTTAAAAAAATGAACATAAAAAATCATGCAGTCGAGGAAATTGAAAAAATTCAATTACCTTCAGAAGATTTTTTTATTTTTCAGGGTAAAATAAATCAACGTCAAAAAGCACTTTTTTTAACAAATAAAGGTGATGTTGGCATGTTGTTAGTTCATCAACTCGAAGAATTAACGCTAAAAAATAACCCAAATAACTTAAAAATTTCTCTTGGTCTTAAAAATGATCATGAATTAATTAGTTCTTTTTTTCTTGATGACCTAGATTCTAATCATTTTTTGCTTTTTATAACTAAATTTGGTTATGCAAAAAGAATGCAACTAAAAGAAATAGCAAAAATTAGACCAAATAATATGATAAATTGTTTTAAACCCAAGGAAGGCGATGAATTAATTAGCATTTTTTTAGAAGATAAATTAAAAAACATCGTTTTAATCACATCGCAAAATCGCGCACTAAAAATAAGCGCTTCAGATGTTCCGATTTATGGGCGTATTTCCTCAGGTGTAAAAATTTTAAAACTTCAAAAAAATGAAAAAATCGTTGCATCTGTTTTAATTAATTCTTCTGAGGAAATCGCGGTTATTGATAATTATTCGCGTTTTGAAAAAATTTCGACAGAAAGTCTTCATTTTGGTAATAGATCAATTGCTCCCAAAAGCTTTGATTCAAAACTTGATTTTTCTTTAACTCCAAAAAGTGTCGAAATTTATAGTGAAAATTTGCAAGTTTTTGATTTTGACACCACTTTGAAAATTGTTCCAATCCAAAAATTTATCAATTTTGACCCTAATCCTAAAAAAAATTATAAATTATTTTTAACAACTGATAAGAAAAATGAAAATTCACCAAATTTTATTGATCAAAATCAAGCAAATTCTAGTAAGATTTTAAAGACTAAACTTCAAGAAATAAGTGAAATTGACATAAATTCCATTCTTGAAAAGATTGAAAAGGAATAAACAATGGATAAAAATTTCTATAAAAATTCGCTCAATATATTTACCACAGATTTTTCAATGAAAGCTAATTTGCCTCAGAAGGACAAATTTTTTACTGAATTTTGAAAAAAGGAAGACGTTTACCAAAATCTTTTAAAAAAAAATATTAATAATCCAAGATTTATTCTTCATGACGGACCCCCTTATGCAAATGGTGACATTCATATCGGCCATGCTCTTAATAAAGTTTTAAAAGATATAATAGTTCGCTATAAATCAATGTCTGGTTTTTATTCACCTTTTGTCCCAGGTTGAGATACTCATGGTCTTCCAATTGAAAATAAAATTATTAACCAAATTGAAACAAAATCGACATTAGAAATTCGCCAAAAAGCCAATGATTTTGCTAATTCGCAAATTTTAGTTCAAAAAAAACAGTTTGAAAAACTAAATTTATTAACAGATTTTAGTCAAATTTATCAAACAAATGACCCAACCTATGAAGCAAAGCAACTCAAATTATTTAAAAAAATCGCTGAAAAAGGTCTAATTTATCGCGCTTTAAAGCCAATTTATTGATCTCCTTCAAGTCAAAGCGCACTAGCTGAAGCCGAAATTGAGTATCTAAATCACCGGTCTCCTTCCATTTTTGTTGCTTTTGATGTTAAAAATGACAACAATTTTGTAAAAAGTGGCGATAAAATTATTATTTGAACAACAACCCCTTGGACACTAATTGCAAATTCAGGGGTTGCTGTTGGTCTAAATTTTGACTATGTTAGAGTAAAAGTTGGCTCAAATTTTTACATTTTAGCAGAAAAATTATTACAAACATTAGCTTCAAGTTTTGACTGAAATTCTTATGAAATTATTGACACATTTTTAGGGAAAAACCTTGTAAATCTCGAGTATTTTCATCCTATTTTTGACAAGATTTGTCCTATAGTTTCAGGTCACCATGTTACCCTGGATGCTGGTTCGGGCCTTGTTCATCTTGCGCCACTTTTTGGTGAGGATGACTACTGAATTGGTCGAGAAAATGATCTTGAAATGGTTATGCACGTTGAAGATGATGGAAAATTTAATGAAAAAGCAGGACAATTTTCTGGCCAATTTTATGATTCGGCAAATAAATCAATAAGCGAATATCTCAAAGAAAAACAATCGCTTTTAAAATTAAATTTTATCACCCACTCATTCCCTCATGATTGACGAACATTAAAACCCGTAATTTATCGTGGCACACCTCAGTGATTTGTTTCTGTTGAAAAAATTAAAAAAGAGCTTGAAACAGCGATAAATGAAATTGAATTTCCTGAAAAATGACTCAAAAACCGCTTAACAAAAATGATAATAGACAGAAAAGACTGGCTAATTTCGCGCCAGAGAAGTTGGGGAATTCCGTTAATTATTTTTTATGATCAAAATAAAAATCCCGTCTTAGATAAGCCTGAAATTTTTGACCATATAATTTCACAAGTTCAAGAATTTGGTTCTTCAATATGATACCAAAAAACTGCTGACGAACTTTTGCCTCCTAAATATCAAAATTTAGGTTGAACAAAAGAAAATGATATTTTGGATGTCTGATTTGATTCAGGTGTTAGTTTTCTTGCCGCAAATATTAACAACGAAAATCCTCCTTTTGATATTTATTTAGAAGGATCTGACCAATATCGCGGCTGATTTAATTCATCTTTAATAAATTCGGTGATATATTTTGGTTTTTCACCTTATAAAAAATTATTGTCTCATGGTTTTGTTGTCGATTCAAAAGGGAATAAAATGTCAAAATCAAAAGGAAATGGGGTTGATCCGCTTGTAATTTTGAACAAGTACGGTTGTGATATTTTTCGACTTTGAGTTGCAAATAGCGAATATTACAACGACATTGTTTATTCAGAGTCAATTTTTGAACAAAATGTTGAAATTTATCGCAAAATTCGCAACACAGTTCGATTTTTAATTACAAATTTAGCAGATTTTGAACCAAAACAATATAAATTAGAGGAAGTTGACCTATTTATATATAATAAAATTCAAAAGCTAAAAAACGAAATAATTCAGTATTATGATGAATATCGCTTTGTCCGTGTTGTAAAAATAATTAATAATTTTATAATTGAATTTTCTAATTTTTATCTGTCTATTGTTAAAGATATTTTGTATGCAGATTCAAAAAATTCAGTAAAAAGACGCTCAATTCAATACGTTTTTTACGAACTTTTATTGGTTTTAAATATTGCAATTGCACCAATTATGTCAACAACAGCCGAGGAAATTTATCAATTTGTTCAAAAAAGTGACAAAAAAACATCAATCCACTTGGAAAATTTCTTTAAAAAGTCTAATTTTGATCCAAAATTAGATGAAAAATGAATTGAATTTTTTGATGTTAAAGATTCTGTTTATCAACTAATTGAGCAAAAAATTCAATCAAAAGAAATAAATCGCTCAAATGAAATTGCAGTTGTTTTAGATTCTAATTCCTCAAATTTTCTAAAATCACTTGATCTTGTGAAATTATTAATGGTTGCAAAAGTTGAATTTAAAGATGAAATAAGCATTTATAATCTTAATTGACCTAAATGTCCAAGATGTTGAAACCATTTTGAAAAAATTCAGGATGTTTGTGACCGTTGTTTTGAGGTTTTAAATGAAAGCAAAAAATAATGCCGTTATTAAATATATTAATTCAAAATATATTAAAATCGGCAAAAAACGCTTACTAATTAATATTTTGATTGCTTTTTTGGTTATTCTCGTTACTCTATTAATTGATCAACTAACAAAAAATTTAATTTTTACCTATGAAGAGTATAGAGAATCAACCGATAAAGGCTTTGTCAAAGTAATTTCATGGGGTTTTATTGGTTTTCGTCCATTTTTGCATCAAGGTGTAACTTCGGGAATTAATAACGTTATTGGTTTTACAGGTATTCATATTTTTGCCTTTTTAATAAGTTTGATACTTTTGATTTTGATTCCTTTTTCAAAAAGATACGCGCTAACAATTTTTATGGCCATATTACTAGGCGGGAATTGAGGTAACGAAATTGACCGAATTTTGGATAATAATCACGTAAAAGACTTGCTTTTTCTGCCATTTGTAAGGTCAAGTGGGACATTTAATTTTGCAGATATTTTTATTTTTGTTGGCCCCATTGGAATTTTTATTATTTCTCTTTATGATCATGCTCAACCTTGAATTTCAAAAAAACTGAAAAATAAAATCTTTAGGAAAAAAAGTAAAAATTAAAAAAACGCTGTAATTTACAGCATTTTTTTGCAAATAAGACTAATAATTTGTTAAAACACCCGAGTTTCTCAGTTTGATGGCAAAAATTCACTTTTTAGTGAACACAAATATGCAAAAATACCGGTAAATAAACTAGGACAAGAAAAATTAACAGTTTAATATTATTATAACATCATAGCATATTGCTGTGGTGTTTTTCAATTTAAAATCGATTGAATTCTATAATTGTTGTATCAAAATATATAATCTGCAATTATTTTTTTCAGATCTTCAAAAGTTATTTTGCTGTAGTTTAACTCGTTTAAGCATTCGCTTTTTATAATTGAAAATCAGTATTCAACCTCCCTATTATCCAAAGAATTTCCTATGCGAGACAATGAAACAGTTCCTCCCATTTTATTTATTTTGTCAATATAGACTTTTGAAGTGTATTGAAATCCATGGTCTGAATGAATAACAAAATCTTTATCAATAGACCTAAATGTCTTTATATTATCCATAACTAAATTAAGATCATTGTTTACAGATAATTTAAAATCTCTGATTTTTTTAGTTTTATGCTCAATTATTACAGACAAAAATACATGGTTTTCCTTAACATCTCTAGGAGCTTTTATATATGTAACATCAGTAGCAAAAATATTTCTATTTAATTTATCATTGTAGTCACGTTTAACAATATCCGGCAGTGCGAATTTGGTGTTCTTAATTTCGCTCTTTCTTCTTTTTTTTCTAATTTTGCATACTAAATTCAATCTTTTTAAATGTCTTCCAAGAGTTCGAGGGTGAATGTCAATATTATATTTCATAGAAATATAAGCACTCAACCTTAAGCGACCATATCTACCTTTGTTGTCAAGAAAGGATTTTTTAATTATTGCGTCATTTTCGTGCTCTTTTACTTTTATAACTCTAGTTTTAGATTTTGCCACTGATTGTCTGCATACATTAAAAATTTTTGCAGATTTGCTGTAGGGAATATTTAGTGTTTTGGCTTCACTAAGTTTTCCTGATTTTGATTTATCTTTGTTGGTTTCGTAATATCTCTTAGCTATTTCTATTAATTCTTCTTTTGTAAATTCGTTTCAATCGGGTTCAATTTGTTTTTTAGGTTTGCGACTCCCTGGCTTTCTTCTTGCACCCTTTTTATCTAATAATTGATCTTGCATACCATAATTATAATATCTAATAATTTTTTTGATTCTTCGAACTAGTTGATCTCTGGTTATAAAATTTGTATCTGGTGAAATATCATTTATATAATTTATTGTTTTTTTTAATCCAAATTCATTGTAAATTTTATAAATCATATCAAACTCGTCTTTTTTAAAGTGTCTTGACATTAGTATTCTCCTTTTTGCTGTATTTGAAAATTTAAAAAAGCTAACACTTTGCGTGTTAGCTTTTTCATTAAACTCGAACAAAAAAGCCAACACCTTTAGTGTTAATTTTCTTTGTCCTTGTTTAAAAACCGTGTTTTTTGACCCTAAAACCTTAATTTTTATAGTTTTCAAATTAACCTTTTGCAAAAAAAAAAAAAAAATGCTTGGCCTAAGAAAAAATTATGTTATAATAAACCTCACTAAGAATAATTAATAAATTTTGATATTAAATTAAGGAGGGGAATCAAGGAAGTTTTTGCCATAAAAAAATCAGAAAATGCGGATTATCCATTATATTTTTATTAAATATGATGGAATGCCTTAAATTTAACCGTTTAGAAATCTATAAATTTAGGGCTTTTAATTATTGTTCTTTCAAAACTTCACATATTTTTTTAGGCTCAATGTAAATAAAAACGAGTTTTCTATTTACATTGAGTTTAAATAGTAGTTGTATTTTTTTTATGGTTTTGCTTTTTTAGTTTGCTTTATTTGATTAATAAGTAGATTTTTCTTTTGTGAGTGTTAGATTTAAAAAAACGTTGTAATTTACGGGATTTTTTAACAATTAAGGCTAATAATTTGTTAAAACTGCACTAATTTTTCCATCTCAAATATTTACGCTTTCAATTTTAACATCGATAAATTCACCTAATTTAAATCGATGTTTTTTATTGTACAAGCAAAAATTATCCTCCGCTAACACATAAGGATCATTTTCGCTATCAGGAAGACTTTTATTAATTATTAAGGCGTCAAACATTCCGTCAATTTCAACAAAAAACCCGGATTTAATAATAGAAGTTATTTGCGCCCTAAAAGATTTTCCAATCAAATTTTGGACATATTCAGCTTTTTTTATATTTATAATTTTTCGCTCTAAATTAAATGCTTTTTGTTCTAATTCGGTTGTTGTATAGGAATTTTTTTTCAAAATTTGCTTATAAGTTTCAATGTCATCACTTTTTTGAAACAAAAAGTTATGAATAATTCTATGCAATAATAAATCAGGATAACGACGGATAGGGCTAGTAAAATGACTATAAAAACTAGCTGCAAGACCAAAATGACCTTCGTTTTCAGTGCTATAAATTGCTTTTTGCATTGTTCTTAAAATTGAATATTTAAGAAAATTGTCACTATTTTCTAATTTTATTTGGTTAATTTTATGTGCAAACTCTTTAGAATTAGGATTCAATTTTAAACTGTGTTGTATGCCCAAAGATTTAATAACTTGATTAAAAATTGTTATTTTTTCAGGATCAGGGGTTGCGTGAATTCGGTATAAAATTGGAATTTTTTTCTTGGTTAAAAATTCCGAAACATTTTCATTCGCCCTAATCATAAAATTTTCAATTAATTCTTCAGAAATTCCTCTTCGTTTTAGTCTTAGGGATTGCGTATATCCTTCTTGGTCTAAAATAATTTTAACTTCATCAAGCGCAAGGTCAATATAACCTTGTTTTTTCTTAAAATTTGACAAAATAGTGTTTAAATTTAAACACTTTTTTAACATATTTTCTAAATCTGCATCACCAAATGAAAATGAACCAGCAAAAAAATTGTTTACTTTTTCATAGGTTAGACGCCATTTTGAATTAATCACAGAAGGATAAATTTTAATGTATAAATTTTCACCTTTTTTATTTATAAGAGATTCCATTGTGATAGTCAATCTGTCAACATTAGGCATCAAAGAGCAAATTCCGTTTGATAATTCTTCAGGTAGCATAGGAATTACCATGTGAGGCAAATAAATTGAAGTTCCCCTTTTTTGGGCTTCAATATCCATTGCTGAATCCTGTTTTACATAATGGGCTACGTCTGCAATATGAACTTTTAAGAGAAAATTTCCCTCTTTTGTTTGTTCAATAGAAATGGCATCATCAAAATCTTTTGTATCATCGCCATCAATTGTTATCACAAGTTCATTTCGTAAATCTACTCTATTTTTGTCGATATTTTTTATTTCTTGTTCAATTTTTGAAGATTCAGCCAGAACTTCTGGGCTAAATGCATCAGTGATTTCTGATTCAATTATAGGAATTTTTACATGTAAAAAAGGCTCTGATTGGTGTCCAATTTTTTGAATAACAGCCAGTTTTAGCACATTTTTTTGATAATCAACAATTTTTACTTTATAAAAATTGTTGATTTCTAGATCTTGAGTTGAATTTCACCGAAAGAAAAAATTACCCTTAAAATTAATAGGCTCAAAATCTCAAAATTTATCATTTTTAACAACTTTTCCAATTAAAAACTTAGTGTTTCGCTGAATAATTTTAGTAACAACACCGAAAAATTGATCGCTTTTGAATCTATCAACATAAATATTAATTTTGACTTCATCGCCTTCAAGAGCATTAGCAGTAAATCTTCCAGGTATAAAAACATTATTTTTTTGGGCCGGATTTTGTTTATTTTCAACAAAACCAAATGAAGATTGGGTAGCGCGGAAAATACCAACCCGAGTTTCTATAAATTTAGGCCAATAATATTTACCTTCTAGAGTTTTGAAAATCTGAAAATTTTCAATTAAATTGCTTATTTGGTGTGTCAAATGTTGGTTTAAGTCAAAAGGCACGTTAAATTTTCTAACAATTTCAATAAAAGTTTTTTCATTTTGAAGAAAATTTTTGAGCTTTTCTTGAGATATAATTTCCATGAATTTTATAACAACCTAATTACTAACGACAGAGCTAAAAAAATAAACCCCAATATAAACATTGCTCATTTTGTGAACTTTTTGATACCACGTTCTTTGGACACTTGGAATAAATCCAAATCACTCGATCCAATCAGTGCTCCAGAGAATGAGTTTGAATGTGGGGACATAATTAGCGAAACTAAAACAATCAGGAAACCAAAAATCGCAATAAAAATAATTAAAACTGTTTTTAACATGACTAACAACCAAAAGTAAGTTCAATTATACTATAAAAAAGCTATTTTTTAAACCAAAGTTTTCAAAAAGAAAATTAAAAACTTAAAAATATTAGAAATTTTATTAAATGCTTTTATTTCAACAATAATATTTTGTTTTTTAAGTAAGTCAATATGATTTAAAAACTTGTTTAAAATTTTACCTTTAAAAAATAAATTGGTTTCATACTGGAAAAATAAGGACCTAGCATCTAAATTTGCTGTCCCAATCATCCCAATATTATCATCAATAACTATTGATTTCCCGTGAAAAAAGATTTCCTTAAAAAAATAAATTTTAGCACCTTTTTTTAGCAATTTGTACGCAAAGTAATGATTAAAACTTTTAATCATTAAAATATCGTTTCTGCCTGGTATAAAAATTTCTACCTCTATTTTTGCAAGCAAAACGTCTTTAAGTGCGTCGATAATTTTTTGTGTTGGCACAAAATATGGTGTAAAAATTTTAATATTTTTTTTGGCCGAATAAATACTTTTTAAAATAAAACCCTCAATCAATGAGTCGGGTAAATTTGGACCATTTTGAATAACAACCCCTAAATTTTTAATTTTAGTAGATTGAATGCTGTTTTCTTCAAATTTGCAAAAATTATTAATTTCAGATTTAGAAATATTTTTTTTACCCCATTTTGACCAATGAAATAGGAAATTTCGGCAATAAGTTTCGACAATTTCGCCTTCAAGTCGAAGATTTAAATCCATTCAATAGCCAAAATTTTTGTCAAAACCGGAGTATTCTTCAGAAATATTATTTCCACCAGTATATACAATTTTTCCGTCAATTAGAAAAACTTTTCTGTGGTTTCTATAAAAACTTTGGCCTGAAATAAAAGGTAATTTGAGCGCATTAAACAAAAGAATTTCGATTTTTTGACTTCTTAATTCAAGTCATTGCCGTGTTTTTATGTAATAAGCCCCAAAAGAATCAACCAAAATCTTAATTTTTACACCTTGTTTACGTTTATTAATTAGCAATTTTTTTAACTTTTTTCAAATAAAGTCGTTTTTTACAATATAAACATCAATAAAAATGAATTTTTTTGCCTTCTGAATGTCGTTAAAAAGTTTTTCAAAAAAACTATGACCATCAACAAGCAAATCGCCAGTAAATTTTTGAACAGGAGATAAGAAATATTCACTTGAATAAACCAATAAATCTCGATCAGTTTTAGGGATTTTTTCTAGTAACTTTTCATCAGTTTTATTTGGGCTAATAAAATACTGATATTGTGAAAAATAATGCTTAATATCTTGGTGATTTGAGTATTTTCGCCCTAAAAAAATATAAGCAATTGGCCCAATTATTGGCAAAATAGAACAAGCAATCAGTCATGAAATTTTTGCTTCATGTCTTCTTCTTTGTAGCAAAATAAATAAATTAAAAAGCGAGGTAGAACTATAAACCAAAACAAATGCTAAAATAGCGATTCAATCAATATCTCTAGACAGATAAACATAAATAATGTAAATAGTTCCGCTAAAACCCGCAAGGAAAATTAATAAAAAAAAATAGTAAAAAATCCACTTTGCTCTTTTGAACATTATGGTATAATTTTACTATATTTCTACATTTTCCTTTTGATTTTCGTTTAGTTTTTCAGTAATTTCCTCCTTTATTTCATTAAATAATTTCTCATTATTTTCAAGTAAAAGCTT
Organism: Mesomycoplasma ovipneumoniae; assembly: GCF_024758565.1. Lineage (NCBI taxonomy): Bacteria > Bacillati > Mycoplasmatota > Mycoplasmoidales > Metamycoplasmataceae > Mesomycoplasma > Mesomycoplasma ovipneumoniae. The sequence continues at coordinate 371,784 of NZ_CP079199.1, read as the reverse complement.
CAAATTCATTTTTCCTTGTGCGATATTTTCACCTTTATATGCAAATCATGATCCTTTTCTGGTAAGAACACCTAATTCTTCTCCTAAATGAATAAGTTCAGCAGATTTTGAAATACCTTTTGCAAAAACAATTTCAACTAATGCTGTTTTAAACGGGATTGCAAGCTTATTTTTAACAACTTTTATTTTTACGCTATGCCCTGTTATATCATTTCCTGTTGAAATTTGTTGAACTTTTCTTACATCAAGTCGAATTGAAGCGTAAAATTTTAGCCCTCTACCACCTGGAGTTGTTTCTGGATTTCCAAAAATTACCCCTACTTTTTCACGAATTTGATTAATAAAAATAACTGTTGTACCGTTTTTATTTAATGATGCAGTTATTTTTCGAAGCGCTTTTGACATAAGTCGCGCTTGCGCCCCAATTACTTGATCTTTCATTTCGCCTTGCAGCTCTGCCATTGGAACTAAAGCGGCAACCGAATCTACAACAATCAAGTCAATAGCTTTTGTTTTTGCTAATGTGTCGACAATATCAAGGGCTTGTTCACCCGAATCTGGCTGAGAAAGAATTAAATTATCAATATCAATTCCTAAATTTTTTGCATATTGAGAATCAATTGAGTGTTCGGCGTCAATAAATGCCGCAATTCCACCGCGCTTTTGAACTTCGGCAATCGCGTGTAAGGTAATAGTCGTTTTTCCTGATGATTCAGGACCATAAATTTCAATAATTCTACCTTTTGGGAATCCGCCAATTCCCAAAGCCATATCAATGGCCATACTTCCAGAGGAAAAAACTTCAGTGTCAATCGGTGGTTTTTCACCTAAAACCATGATAGATTCATTTCCAAATTTTTTCTTAATATCACTTAGAGCTTGTTTTAATAGTGATTTATCGTTTATTTCAGTCATTTTTGTCCTTTTTAAATATTGGGTTATAAATAATTTTCTTGTTTTTTCTTATTTTAAGTTAATTTTTTTTGTAAAAAAACCTCAAAAGTAGGAAAAATCGACCAATTTTCCTATTTTAAGAAAAAATTAGCAGTTTTTCTTAAAATAGTACGCTAGGGCGGAAAAAAGATACATTTATTTTTGTCCTAGCAAGAATTATTAGCTTAAAATCCTAAAAATCTAATAAAATTTATAGTATGAAAAAAATTTCAATTGGTTTTACTAATAAATCTTTTCGCAAGGATTCACAATTTATTCAAGAAAAAGTTTATAATGGAATGAATCATCAAATTGATTATTCAATTTTATCAAATTTTGATTTTGTTCCAAAATTAATATTTGATTCAAAAGAACAAATTATTTGAGAATGAATTGAAGGATCTAGTGTAGAAATTACCACTGAATCGCTTGAAAAAATCGCTTTGCAATTAAGACAAATTCATAATTCAAATTTAGTTTTTCCACCATCTAACCATGCATTTCGAGTAGAACAATATTTAAAAATTCTATCTGAAAAAGGGATAAAAAACCCTACAATTGAAAAATATAACCCATTTATCAATGAAATTTTGGTAAATATGGATAAAACTAAACCACTTCATAATGACTTGTGATTAATGAATATGGTTGAAAAAAACAAAAAAATTTATTTTTTAGATTGAGAATATGCATCAAAAGGCGACATACATTTTGATCTTGCATATTTTATAGAATCTGCAAGGTTAGATAATGATCAGGAAAAAATTTTTCTTAATTTCTATGGAAAACTAAATTATAAACTAATATTATTGCATAGAATTTTCGTTCTTTACCTTATAATTTTATGAGTGAATGCTCAAGAAACTAAATATTTTGACGACACCCCTTACATGGAAAAATTAGATAATTTATACGAACAATATAAATTATGAAAGGAATAAAATGAGATTTATTGATCAAGTTTCAATAGAAATTCAAGCAGGTAGGGGTGGTGACGGTGTAATATCATTTCGCAGAGAGGCTCATGTTGATAAAGGTGGACCAGATGGCGGAGATGGTGGTAATGGAGGTTCTATTTATTTTATTGGAGATTCTGGTCTAAATTCGTTATTTCCGTTTTATCAAACTAAAAAAATTTTCGGAAATAATGGTGAAAATGGTAGATCAAAAAATAGGACCGGAGCTAATGGTAAGGATATTTTTGTAAAAGTCCCCCTTGGAACACAAGTGTTTTCAAAAAACACTCTGATTTGTGATGTAATTACTCAAAAAAAATATTTAATTGCCTGTGGCGGCAAAGGCGGTCAGGGCAATGCCCGTTTTAAGAATTCAAGAAATAAAGCACCCCGAATATCTGAAAACGGTGAAGAAGGTCAAAAATTAATTCTTCAACTTGAACTCAAAGTTATGGCTGATATTGGTCTGGTTGGTAAACCAAATGCCGGAAAATCCACACTTTTATCATTAATTTCTAACTCTAAACCCAAAATTGCTAATTATGAATTTACAACTATTGTTCCGCAACTGGGCATGGTAAAATCTTACAATGATTCATTTGTTGTTGCAGATTTGCCTGGTTTAATTTCAGGAGCAAGTTTGGGAAAAGGAATGGGAATTGTTTTTTTAAAGCATATCGAACGTTGCCGTGCAATTGCTCATGTGATTGATTTTGGTAGCCAAGAAAAAAACCCGATTGATGATTTTAAAAGTATTAATGCCGAACTAGCTAATTTTAGCCAAAAATTGCTAAAACTAAGCCAAATAATAATAGCAAATAAATCTGATTTACCCAGTTTTAAAAAAAATATTCAACTTTTTCAACAAGAATTTCCCGAAATTCCCGTAATTGAAGCCAGTTTGATTTCAAATAATAGTGCTGAAATTCAAAATATAAAGAAAAAAATGTTTGAGCTTATTTTGCAAGCAAATCAAACTGAAAATATCGAGGAAACAGACAAAAAGGAAGATTTTGTTGAATATAATCTCGAAGCACCGTTTTTAATTACTAATAAATTTCCAGGGTTTTACGAGGTTACTGGTGAATTAATTAAAAAAATAGTTAATAAAATACCATTAAATTCTCAGGAAAATATTTTTAGATTTAACTCGAAAATTAAAAATATAGGCTTGTGAAATGAACTTTTAAAACTAGGAATAAAATCAGGCGACACTGTTAAAATTTATAATTTTGAATTTCAATGAAGTTAAAATATTTTGACCATTTATTAATTTTTTGAGTTTAAATTTTTTACAGGAGTTATAAAAATGGATGATTTCCGTAAACCGACAAGATCATTGCGCAAAAAATTAAAAGATCCATCAGAATGGACATTTGTTCAAAAAAAATCACTAGTCTCTTTTTTATTCCTATATCATAAAACTAATAAACTCCACTCACAAAAAGAAAAAGTTTATGAAACTTTAGGAATTGCAAATAAAAATGATGATTTACCAATTTCAGCAATTGAAAGAGCGCTTTCACTCTTAGAACCTAGATACACTAAACTTTTAATCAAAGAATTTATCGATAATGACCGTAATTGAATTAAAAAATACTGGTCCAAGTCTACATATTATAAAAATATGCACAAAGCAATCGACCAATTTATTATAATTTTAAATCTTTAGTTTATGAATTTAGATCTTATTCCAAGCCAAAGCCCCGAAATTCAAATTGCAAGAAGCTATGGCCAAATTTCTTTTAACTATGCATCAAATTCATCACCTAATGGAATTAGACAATTTGTAAAAATCGAGCGCGATATTGTTTCAAATAGATATACAGTAATTGTCACTGTTTTTTCAAAAATACCGGGAAAAGTGAATGCTTATGTTCAAGTAAATAATTCACTTCCTGCAGGTCCAAAAGTTTTAGAATTATTACCTGAGCGATTTAATCAAGCAATTTTTATTTTTGGAGGTCTTGATGGCGAAAAAAGTAAAGATAAAGCTGACAAATTTGAAAAAATAGATAATATTTTAGTGTATTTAACAAAAGATAACGAGCAACAAATCATGCTTGATAATGTGGTAAAAATCCGCAATTTTTCAGATGTACGCAAAGAATATTCTATCCAAAATCAAGGAATTGGCTTTAAACTTTTAAAGTCAATAAAAATGGCAAATTTAGGTGCTGACGCCTCACGTGAATTTTCTAAAACTTATGAAAAAATCGACGAACAAACAGTTTATTTTTTTCCTGTTAAATTTATTCAAGAAAAACACAATATAAATATTTTTAAGGTTGGGGTTGATCCTGAGACTTTTCATGCTGGAAATATTGACCGCCAGATCAATATTTCTGACTTAAAACTGACAAATCTGCCAATAAAATCAACCACAGCAGCAAAAAATTTTTTAAATTTATCATTCCAATTTCGCCCAGATATCTATAATAAAAACACAAAACTCGAAATTGTTGAGGGAAAATACATAATTGGGGACATTTTCATAACTTCAAGCACTTTTTATGATTCAAAAGAACGGGTTGTTTTTAGTGGAAATTCACAAATTTCCCAACAAGGATTCATTATTCCTTATAATTTTTCAGGATCCTTAAATCCAAAAGTCGAAATGTCCATTAATTCTGATTTTGAGAAAATTAGTGTTGGTTTTTCTCAACAAATACACAAAAAATTAATTGACTACGAAAAGAAAAAAGGAATTTACCGTCTAAAAATCACAAATTATCCGACCCCTTTTATAAAATCTGATGAAATCAAAATTTCTAATCAAGATTTTAAATATGTTGCAACTAATTTTTTAACAATTGAACAGCTGAGAGATCTTTCTTTTACTAATTTTAAAGAAGATGAAGAAAATCAGTTAGAAGAATAGATGCAAATCACTGCTAAAATTTTATCAGGTCTTCTTGCAACAGGGATTATTGCTGGCGGCGGAATCCTAGGTTGGTATTTGTATAATTCTAGAGTTGAAAAATCACTATCACCTTTAAAAAAACAACTAGATTTTGAAGTCAAAAATGAATCAGAATACAAAGATAACGATGTTTTTCCCAATATTTATGCTAATGATTTTTACGATACAATAAAAGTAAAACAAGGAAAAGTTTATATTGATGAGTGATTAGTTGAAAATGTTATCAAGGAAATTATTTCAAAAGTTAAAGTATCATTTGGATCTTTGAATTTTCGGTACAAAATTGATGAAAATCAGCAAACAATTTATATTGAAATTCTCTGAAAATATAAAAAGAATAAATTAAATAGAAATTATAAAATTAGCTTGTATCAAGATATTTAGCGCTAAATTGTAAAAAAATAAAATAATAGTATAATTATTTTTGTCATATGCCAAAAATAATTGCCCACATTGATATTGATACTTTTTTTGTCTCATCAGAAATTAGACTTGATCCAACATTACAAGGACAGCCAATTGCAATTTCTCGAAAAGAGGATTTTGCAATGGCTGTTTCTATTTCTAAAGAGGTTAAAGAAAAAGGCTTCAAAATCACAGATAAAACAATAAATATTAAAAAAAAGATCCCAAATTTGGTTGTAATTGAACCAAATTTGGCTTATTATCGGTTTTTGTCCAGGCAATTTTTTGATTTTATCACTAAAAATTTTACAAATAAAATTGAAATTTACTCGATTGACGAGTGTTTTTTGGATTTGAGTGATTATTTCAACAAATTTAATACAATTTACCAAATGTTGTACCATATTAAGAAAAAGTTGCAAAAAGAACTTAAATTACCAATTTCAATAGGCGTTTCTCACAATAAATTATTGGCAAAAATGGCTACTAATTTAGCAAAACATACCCCAGAAAAAATCACTGTTATTTCAAGGGATAAAATAAGACCACTTATTTATTCCCAAAAAATCGAAAAGCTTTTTGGAATAGGGATTGTTACGGCTCAAAAACTAAAAAATGTTGGAATTTTTACCATTGATGATCTAGTAAAAGCTGGAGTTGATAATGAAAAAATTATTCAAGTTTTAGGTGTTCAGCGTTATGGATTTTTTCAATCTTTGACTTCAACAGGAGACAACATTGTTGCAAACAAGCCAGAAAATTTCAAAAGTGTCTCACATTTTCGCACTTTTTGTCATTCTACCCAACTAACAAAAACAGAAACACTACTTTTAATTTCAGAATTTTTACCAAGTTTAGTTGCCAAACTAAACCAGTTTAACAAAGGTGCAAACCGTGTTGAAATATATTTTAAGTTAAAAAACAAAGAACAAAACCGCTTTTTTACAGATTTATCTCAACCTTCAAATAATTATGATTTGCTGTATAATAATTTAGTTGCACTTGCAAACAAAATCGATGATTTTTCATTAATATTAGGGTTTGGAATTTGTTTGTCAAAAATTTCTGATTATGACATAAGTATGTTAAATACTAGTCCAAAAGTTAAGAATATTATCGCAAGTGTAAATAAAAAAATGGGTTTAAAAAAATTAGTTGTGCTAAAATCATTTAAAAATTAGGCCATTTAAAGCAATGAAATATTTTTATTACTTTTATTTTAAGATTTTTTTAGCAATTGCATTAATTTTATCTTTAGTTGCAATTTGAAATTACACATTAATTTTAGGATGATTGTTTTCCTTTTTTAGTGTTGCATCCTTTTTGCTTTCAAAAAACTTATTTTTTAGCATCATAACAAAAAAAGCAAAAAATAAAGAAAAAACCTCTTCATTTTTTGCTTTTTTTGTTTATATTATATTAATTTTGTCTCAATCTGCAATTTTGCTAGCTATTTTTTTTATTAATAAATCATTTCAAAGAGCTGCTGAAAATAGTTACGATTTTTTACTTGCACCAATAAATATAATTTCTTTTATTTTTGGTTATACAATTTTTCCAATTAGTGCTATAATTTATTTTTTAATATCAAAGCACAAAAAAATAAAGGAGTAAAAATGAATTTTTTTTCACATTGAAATCAACCGCAGTTATTTACTCTTTTTATTTTAGTAGTTTTTGTAATAATTTTATCAATTATTATTTTTTTTCACATAAAAAAAGCAAAAGTTGATAAAGCTCCTTCGGCAATAGTTTTATTTGCAGAATCATACTTTTTATTCATTGATGACCTTGTCGAATCTGCCGGCGAAGGTTATGTAAATAAAGCAAAACCTTACATTTTTTCTCTTTTTACCTTTTTTTTATTAGGTAATTTATTGTCACTTTCAGGTCTTGAACCAATTTCTACCTCAATTTCGGTAACTTTAAGTTTGGCCGTAATTAGTTGGCTAGGGATTTTTGTTGTTGGAACAATTTATGGAAAATGGCATTATTTACTTGAATTTGGGAAAAATCCACTCAAAATAATAGGAGTACCCGCTCCATTAATTTCGCTTTCTTTCAGAATGTATGGAAATATAATTTCAGGTTCCGTTTTCTTTTTGATTATTTATTCAGGTGTTCTCTGACTTTACCAAAAAATCCCGTTAGGTGTTTTTGGTAACTTTAATTTACCGGTTGTATTAATTTTTCCACCGTTTCTTATCTATTTTGATATTATCGGCTCGTTGATACAGTCATTTATTTTTGTAATTCTAACTGTTTCATATTGAGGAATGGAAGTAATTCATCCACCAAAAAAGCAAAAAATTGAACAAAACACATTGAACATTGTTCAAACTTAATTATTTTGCAAATAAAATAATTAATTTATTATAAATTTATTATAAATTTATTATAAAAAAAAGGAAAAAAATGGAATCTGTTATAAATTTCTCGCAAAAAATTGTTCAAAATTTTCAAGAAACTGCTACTAACACCGCTCATTCAGGACTAAATGCGACTGCATTTGCATATTTAGGTGCTGGACTTGCGATGATCGGAGTTATCGGTGTTGGTGCCGGTCAAGGTTATGCTGTTGGAAAAGCTTGTGATGCTATTGCAAGAAATCCTGAAGCACAAAAAAGAGTTTTTCGTGTGTTAATAATTGGAACAGCTATCTCAGAAACATCATCAATTTACGCGCTTTTAATTGCCTTTATCTTAATTTTCGTACAAGGTTAATCCCAAATTTGTAAAAAATGGAAAGTATTAATCAATCATTAGGCGAATTGTTTAAAGGGATAATCCCTAATGTTTATGTAGTTGCTGCAACATTTGTTAGTTTCATAGTTTTATTTTTGGTTTTGACTTATTTTGTCTATCGTCCACTTAAAAAATATATCAAAGAACGTAAAGCTTTTCTCCAAAAACACATTGACTCAACAGTTCAATCAAATAATGAAGCTAAAGAATTAGCAAAACAATCGCAAAATCATTTAGAAGAAACAAAGCAATATTGCATTGATTTAAAACATCAATCTCAACTTGAGGCAAATCAGCTTATCGAAAATTCTAAAAAAGTAGCCACCGAAGAAGCTCGTCGTCTTATTTCTGAAGGTCAAAAAGTTTTAACCGAATATGAAAAAGAAATTGTAAAAAAACATCAGGAAAATATTATTAATGTTGCTACTGATATAAGTAAAAAATTCTTGATAAATCAAGAGCAAAATAACAAAGAATTGCACGAAAAATTGGTTTTAGATCTAGAAAATTTGCTAAAATCTGAAAAAAATATTAGAGAATAAAAAATGCACCCACAGGTAAAAAATATTTATGGATATTCTGAGTCGCTCTTAGAAATCTCAATATCTGAAAAAAAAGTAGATCAATTTATAAATGATAGTTTTTTTATAATTGATTTAGTTAGCGCCAATCCTTCTTTAATTTCGATTTTCACTTCACATTTTATTTCAAAAAGTGAAAAATATACTTTGATAGAGAAAATTTTTGAGTCTAAAATTGACACTTATATGATAAATTTTCTTAAAGTAATATGCAAAAACAATCTTTTTTCACATTATAATCAAATTTTAATTAAATATATAAAACTTGCAAATGCTTATTTAGGCCAAAGTTGAGGCCAAATTCAAAGTGCATTCCCATTGTCACCATCAGAAATTGCTAAGTTTGAAGACTTAATTTCCCAAAAATTAAACAAAAAAATAGTTTTACGACCAAAAATAAATCCAAAATTAATTTCTGGAATCAAAATTAGCATTGATAACCATGTTTTTGAACATTCACTCTCATCACAGTTGCGCTCACTCAAGCAAAAACTCATAAAAAATATATAGATTTTAAAGGTTTTTTGACATGAACAAAGATATAAATTTAACCGCAATAATTAAAAATGAAATTAAAAATTTCGAATCCAAAATTCAACATGATGATATTGGAAAAGTTATTGTTGTTGGAGATGGAGTTGCGCTTGTTTCCGGGATTGAAAAAGTAAAATTTGGTGAGCTTGTTCAATTTGAAAATAGTGTTTTTGGAATTGCACTTAATCTTGAACAAGATTTAATTGGTGTTGTTATTATGGGAAATGAAAACTCTGTTTTTCAAGGCTCAACTGTCAGAAGAACAAAGTCTGTCATTTCAATTACAGTTGGTGATCAACTTTTAGGTCGTGTTGTTAATGCCCTTGGTCTTCCAATTGATGGAAAAGGTGAATTTGATAATAGTATAAAATCTGAAATTTTCACAAACGCACCTTCAATAATGGATAGAAAAAGCGTTGACCGTGGACTTCAGACCGGAATTTTAGCAATTGATTCACTAGTTCCAATTGGAAAAGGACAACGTGAGTTAATAATTGGCGACCGTCAAACTGGAAAAACAACAATCGCTATTGACACAATTTTAAACCAAAAAGGTAAAAATGTTTATTGTGTTTATGTTGCAATTGGCCAAAAAAATTCAAGTGTAGCCCAAATTGTTGCTCTTCTTGAAAAAAAAGGTGCACTTGACTATACAACAGTTGTTGTTTCAGGAGCTAGCGAATTATCACCTTTACAATATTTAGCGCCATATTCTGGAACCTCAATTGCCGAATATTGAATGCATAAAGGCAAAGATGTTTTGATAATTTATGATGATTTATCAAAACATGCTATTGCATACAGAACACTCTCACTTTTATTAAGAAGACCACCGGGAAGAGAAGCTTTTCCTGGAGATATTTTTTACCAGCACTCATACCTTTTGGAACGATCATCACAATTATCTGATGAAACAGGTGGCGGTTCGATTACTGCTTTGCCAATAATTGAGACTCAAGCCGGAGATATTTCAGCTTATATTCCTACAAATGTCATATCTATTACCGACGGTCAAATTTTTGTTCGTGATAATCTTTTTAATTCAGGGCAAAAACCGGCAATCGATATAGGTCTGTCAGTTTCGCGGGTAGGTTCAGCGGCCCAATCTAAATTAATGAAATGAGCTTCCTCATCATTAAAATTAGAACTAGCACAATATAATGAACTCAAAGCTTTTGCACAATTTGGATCTGATTTAGGGCCAAGTTCGCAGTTAATTCTTGATCGCGGGAACAAAATTTATGAACTTTTAAAACAAGAAAATCAACAACATTTTTCCCAAATTCAGCAAATAATGATGTTAATTTTAATTAAAGAACATCTAATTGATCACTTACAACTTGAATCTATGCAATCGTTTAAATCTGTTTTTCTTAAATATTTAGATACAGATTCTGAAATTAAGTCAATTTTAGAAAAAATTGATCATAATGTTGCTTTAAAAGACGATGATTTACAATTAATTTTAAATTCAGTAACAAATTTGATTGAAAATTTTAATTCAGGTCGAAGTTTTTAATTTGTTTTTTATAAAAGAGAGTAAAAATGCCTAAATTAAACAGAATTCGTGCAAGATTTACCCAAATTCAAAATATAAAAAAAATTACTGCCGTTATGGAAATGATAGCTAATTCAAAAATTCCCAAAATTAAACGTCAATTTAAGTCATCTCAAGAATATTTTGAGAATTTAGACTATATTATGCAAAATATTTTGGCAAATTTATGCAAAACACCTGAAGAGCTAATATCAACAAACTCTGAAAAAAATCTTTACATTGTTTTTGGTTCAAATTTAGGTTTTTGCGGCGCCCTCAATAATCAAATTTTGAAAAAAATTACTCCTAATTTAACAAAAAATGATGAAATCATTATTTTTGGTAAAAAAATTTATAATTACATATCATTAAGATATCCTAAAAATATTATCAAATATTTTCCCGGAGTTGAAGAGACGAATTTTTCTGAACCAATTATTCAAGTGACAAACTTAATAAATAAGGCAATTTCTGAAAAAAAATATAAAAATATTTTCATTTGTTATAATAAATTTATAAATATAATTCAATCAAAGCCAAATATTATTAACTTATTTGATTTTGCAAAAAATAAAACAAAACAAGACGGCTATGGAATTGAATTTGAACCTAATGCAGTTGAAGTACTCAAAAAACTAATTCCTTTTTATATTAAATCCCTTTTGGAAAAAATATTTATCGAATCTAAATTAGTTGAGACATCTGCTCGTCGAACTTCAATGGAAAGTGCAACAGAAAACGCCCAAGATATTCTTCAAAAATTAGAACTTGAAATAAATTCTAGTCGCCAATCGATGATCACTCAAGAAATTATCGAAATTATTAGCGGAAAAATGTAGCAAAAGTAGGTAAAACAATGAAAAAACAGATTAATATAGGTCACATAGTTCAAATTTTTGGTCCAGTTATTGATGTTCAATTCCCAAACGAGCATATGCCAGCAATTCTTTCAGCCCTTGAAGTTGAAGTTGACAATCAAAAAATTGTTTTTGAAGTTGCCCAACATTTAGGTGAAGGAATTGTCCGCGCAATTGCAATGTCAATGACTTATAATTTATCAAAAGGTTTAGAAGTAAAAGATACAGGTTCACAAATTTCAGTTCCGGTTGGAAATCAAGTTTTATCACGAATGTTCAATGTTTTAGGAAATCCAATTGATAGCGGTCCGTCTCTTGATTCAGTTGAAAAAAAACCTATTCACTCACCTGCCCCAACATATTTAGAACAAAAAGCTGTAAGTGAAATTTTAGTTACAGGAATTAAAGTCATCGATTTATTAATTCCCTTTGTAAAAGGTGGAAAAATCGGTCTTTTTGGAGGAGCAGGAGTTGGGAAAACCGTTTTAGTTCAAGAACTTATTAACAATATAGCAACTAAACACGGTGGACTTTCAGTTTTTGCTGGGGTAGGCGAGCGTTCACGAGAAGGAAATGACCTTTATTTTGAAATGAAAGCTAGTGGTGTTTTAGACAAAACTGCCTTAGTTTTTGGCCAAATGAACGAACCTCCTGGTGCGCGAATGAGAGTTGCTCTTTCTGCTTTGACAATGGCCGAACATTTTCGTGATCAAGACAATCAGGACGTTCTACTTTTTATTGATAACATTTTTCGATTTACCCAAGCTGGTTCAGAAGTTTCAACACTTCTAGGTAGAATTCCATCAACTGTGGGCTATCAACCGACACTTTCAACTGAAATGGGTCAGCTTCAAGAGCGAATTACATCAACAATTAGAGGATCAATAACCTCAGTTCAGGCCGTTTATGTTCCTGCCGATGATATCACAGACCCTGCACCTGCAACTACTTTTTCACACCTTGATGCCAAAACAGTTTTAGACCGTGGGATTGCTGCTCTTGGAATTTATCCTGCAGTTGATCCTTTAGCATCATCCTCAAGAGCTTTAGATCCTAGTGTTGTTGGAAAACAGCATTATGAAGTAGCTAAAAAAGTAGTCCAAATTTTGCAAAGATTCAAGGAATTACAGGATATTATCGCAATTTTGGGTGTTGATGAACTTAGTGAGTCAGATAAACAAGTTGTTGCAAGAGCCCGCCGAATTAGGAATTTTTTATCCCAACCGTTTTTTGTAGCTCAAAAATTTTCAGGAATTGAAGGCCAATTCATTAAAATCGAAGACACAGTTAATAATTTTGATGAACTTTTATCTGGCAAATTTGATAATGTCCCTGAAGAAGCATTTTTATACGTTGGGACAATTAATCAAGCATTAGAAAAGGCAAAAAAGATGGGATGAAGTGAAAACAATTAATCTTAAAATCTTTAGTCAAAAAGGAATCATTTTAGAATCCCAACCAGTTTCAGTTACTGCAAAAACACAACTAGGATACCGTGTTGCCCAATACGGTATAACACCTTTTTGCGGAATAATTGCACCATCGGTATTGTATGTTTTAAACGAAAAAGAAGAACTCAAATTTAGAATTACCGACGGTGTTATATATGCTTCTAAATCTGAGGTTTTAATTTTTACCCAGGGGGAGCCGCATCCCGCTTAATATTAATAAATTTTTAAATTTTAAGCTAAAAATGAGAAAAAGTGCTTGTTTTTCCCATTTTTTTCCTTTTTTGGCGAAAAAAAGCTTAAAAATTTAATTAAAAATATGAATCATAAAAACCGCGGAATGTTTCTTGAAAAAATTATTAATAACACAATTGAATTTTATTATCAAAACGACATTGCGATTTTTCATAAAAAAAATCTAGACATTAGTTTTAAAGCCGTTCAAAAAGATTTGACCTTAAATGATGCCTTTGTATTAAAAAAGTCAACCGTTGATTATTATGGAATTTATAAAGGAATTTTTGTCGCTTTTGAGGCCAAAAGTACCAATGAAAACGTTTTAAATTTAAAGCAAATCCCAGACCATCAAATCAATTATCTACATAAAATTAGAAAACATTTTGGTTGTGCATTTTTCATCATTTTTTTCAAACAACTTGAAAAATTTTACATTTTAAGTGTCGACAAAATAGATTTTTCAAAAAAGTCAATTTCTGCTCATTTTTTAGAAAAAGAAGGGATAGAAATTACACTTACATACCCTGGAATCATTGATTTTATTGCTTATATTGATCAAATGATTTAAATTATTGTTTATTTTTTATTTTATGGTATAATATAATTCTTAATTTATATTACCTCAAATATCATTAAAATGGATTCAGATAGATGTGCTTTTTTAAGTTCTATCTGTTAGAAATTTTAAGTAGAAACAACAAACAAAAGGAAATATTACATGGATAAGGCAACAACAGCTAAACAAAACCAAAATATCGAACAAAAAGATAACCAAATGTTGAACATTAGTGAGATTTCTACTGAAAACTCAGCGGAAATTCCTATTGTTTCAAAGCAAAAACTATTAGAAGCGGGTGTTTATTTTGGTCATAAATCATCGCAATGACACCCTAAAATGGCGCAATTTTTACTAAAAAGAAAGCGTAATGAAACTCACATTATTGATGTTTTAAAAACTCAAAAAATGTTAGAAATTGCTTATAAATTAGTTGAAAAATTTGCCCAAAAAGGTGCTAAATTTATTTTTGTAGGTACAAAAAAACAAGCAAAAAAAGCCATTGAAGAACAAGCAATCCGTACAAATTCAATATACGTTTCTGGTCGTTGATTAGGCGGAACTTTGACAAACAGTCGAACAATTTTGTCACGTCTTAAAGCAATGGAAGAACTTGAAAAACAAACAGCAGAAAATTTTGAAGGTTATACAAAAAAAGAAATACTTTCAAAACAAAAACAATTAGCTAAGTTACAAAAAAATCTTAACGGAATTAAAGGATTAAAAGACGTTCCACTTTTTTCATTAATAATGTTAGTTGCCGATCCTTTAAAAGATATAATCGCAGTTAAAGAAGCCCGTAAAAAAGGAATTAAAATTATCGGGATAACAGATTCAAATGTTGATCCATCTTTGGTTGATTTTGGAATTCCTGCTAATGATGATTCAACTAAATCAATCACATTAATTTTTACTATTTTAGCTGATGCAATTTCATCAGCAAAAGGTGGTAAAAAACTTTTTGCATATCAGCCTGATGAGCAAATTATTTTGCCAGAAGATCCTGAAAAAGAGCAAAAACAACTAAGATTTCGCCGTAATTCATTCGATAAATTTGAAAAGTTCGATAAATCTAAAACAAAACCAGGCGATAAAAAAGTACAAAACCCTAGCCAGTCTAGCGAAACTAAAATTGCATAATTGATAAAAAAGGAGTAAAAAATGTTAAAAATAGATAAATTAGCAAAAATTAAAGAATTAAGAGAAATTACGGATGCTCCTTTTGTTGATTGCAAAACAGCACTTGAAAACTCTGACTATGAAATAAATGGTGCTATTAAATGACTTCACGAAAATGGTAAGTCAAAAGCACTAAAAAAAGCTGACCGTATTGCTGCAGAAGGCTTAGTTTTAGCAACTAAAAGTGAAAAACACGCTTTAATTTTTGAACTTAATTCTGAAACAGATTTTGTTGCTAAAAATCAAAACTTTGTAAAACTTCAAGACGAAATTGCCCAATTACTTCTAGAAAATGACTTTGACAATTTAGAAACTGCCTTAACTATTAAAAATCCTGACTCCCGTACAATTGCAGAAATGTTAGTCGAATCTACAGCAACTATGGGTGAAAAAATAACTTTGCGTCGGGTACTAAAAACCCAAATTTTAGAAGGACAAAAAGTTGGACTTTATACACATTCTAACGGACAAATTGCTTCTGTTGTTGTTTTAGATGGCGGAAATTGCACTGTTGCAAAAGATATTTCTATGCATGTTTCAGCTCTAAATCCAGAATTTAATTTTGAGTCCGATGTGCCTCAAGAAAGACTTGCAGAAATCACTCAAAAAGTTGAAGATTCACCTGCCTTAGAAAAGAAACCCGAAAATATTAAGCAAAAAATTATTCGTGGTATGATTGAAAAAGAATTGTCAAATTTTGTTCTTGAATTTCAACCTTTAGCAATCGATAGCGCCATTACTGTTGGTAAATATTTAGAACAAAATTCTGCTAAATTAGTTCAAGCTGTTCGCTTTGAAGTTGGTGAAGGAATCGAAAAACAAGCTGTCGATTTTTATACAGAAGTTAATTCACAAATAAAAGAAGCTAAATAATCATTAATTTAAAATCAAAAAATATAAAGAAAGGTATAAAATTTTTCCTGTTTTTTTAGGAAAAATTTTCTATTTTTAAAATGTTAGATTTTTTGACCAATAGAATCCAGTCATCTTTAAAAAAAATTCAGAAATCTGTAACCATTAATGAGCAAGATTTAGCAGAAATTATTCGTGAAATTCGTCTTGCTTTACTTGAAGCTGACGTTAATTTATTAGTTGTTAAAAACTTTATTGCTCAGGTTAAAAATCAGGTTTTAACAAACGGACTGACCTCCAAACTTAATCCCCAACAAGAATTTTTGAAAATATTACACCAAAATTTAGTTTCGGTTCTTGGAGTTAGTGCAAAGTCTATTAATTTTTCTAAAAAACCAACAACAATAATGCTAGTTGGTCTTCAAGGTTCAGGAAAAACTACAACTACGGCAAAACTTGCAGTTTATGCTCGCCAAAAAAATTTTTCAAAAAAAATTTTGTTAGTAGCTTGTGATACTTACCGTCCTGCTGCGATTGATCAATTGAAACAATTGGGAAAACAAGTTTCAATTGATGTTTTTTATATTGAAAAAACTCCTGTTGAAATTGCAAAAGATGCCCTAATTTATAGCAGAAATAACAATTATGACCTTGTTATTTTTGATACAGCCGGTCGTCTTTCAATTAATTCTGAATTGATGACTGAGTTAGCTGACATTAAAAAAGCTGTAAAACCTGATCAAATTCTTTTTGTCCTTGATGCCCTTTCTGGTCAAGATATAATAAATGTTGCTGAAACTTTTCATAAAGAAATTAATTTAACTGGCTCAATTATTACAAAATTAGACTCAAATGCTCGTGCAGGTGCGGCCCTTTCAATTACACATTTGCTTAAAATTCCAATTTTATTTATTGGTTCAGGTGAAAAAATTTCTGCCTTAGAACTATTTCACCCCAACAGAATTGCCGACCGAATTTTAGGAATGGGCGATGTAATGTCACTTTTAGAACAAGCCGAAGAAAATATTGACAAACAAACCGTTAAAAAACTGTCTCATCGTATGTTTTCTGGTCAATTTAATTTAGATGACCTCCTAAATAGTCTTGCTCAAATTCAAAAAATTGGGAAATTTTCTAAAATTATAAAAATGATTCCTGGATTATCGGGCAAAATTAATGCGAGTCAGATTGATGAAGTTGAGCAAAAAATGAAACTTTATAAAATTTTAATCTCGTCAATGACTCTTGAAGAGCGAAAAAAACCAAAACTTTTAAAAAATCCATCTCGTAGGAATCGAATTATTCGCGGATCAGGTCGAACAGGTGCTGAATTTAACCGTTTAATTAGTGAGTTTGAATCAATGTCCAAAAAAATGTCTGAATTTTCATCAAAAAATATTAATTTTGATGCATTTTTTAAATAAAAATGAAAATTAAAAGGATAAATTATGGCCAAATTTGAAAACTACCAATTTTTTATTAATTATCTAAAGAATTTAGGATTTATTTTTCCTAGTTCCCAAATTTATGGAGGTTTAGCAAATTCTTATGATTATGGCCATCTTGGTGTTCTTTTAGCTAAAAATATTGAAAATTTTTGGGCTGATTTTTTCATAAACAAAGATCTTAATGCCTTTTTTATTGACACAAAAATTTTGCTTAACCCAAAAGTTTGACAGGCCTCTGGTCATCTTGAAAACTTCAGCGACTTGCTAGTTGAAAATAAAATTAATAAAAAACGTTATCGTGTTGACCATTTGTTTGAAAATAATTTTCCAAATTTAATTTTTGAAAAATTAAATCAACAAGAAATTCAACAATATTTGGCTAAAATTGAAAATTATGATGGATCAAAAACTGACTGATCTATTCCCAAAAATTTCAATCTTTTATTCCAAACCGAACAAGGTGTTGTTGAAAATGAAAAAACAACATTGTATTTACGACCTGAAACAGCACAGGGAATTTTTATAAATTTTAAATCACTTTTAAGATTTACTAAAAACACCTTACCTCTTCGAATTGCTCAGGTAGGAAAATCGTTTCGAAACGAAATTTCACCTGGAAATTTCATTTTTCGAACCCGCGAATTTACTCAACTAGAACAGGAAATTTTTGTCAGACCTGAACAAGCAGATGAAATTTTTCACTCTGAAATAGAAAAAGTTCAACTTTTTTTAACCAAATTAGGTTTTTCGCCAGATTCAATCCGAATTAGCAATCATCAACCTGAAAAATTGGCCCATTATGCAAAAGCAACTACAGATTTTGAGTATTTTTTTAATTTTGGCTGAGGTGAGCTAATTGGAATTTCGAACCGTGGAAATTTTGATCTTAAAAATCACATGGCTAAAAGTGGCGAAAATCTTGAATTTGTTGATTCTGCAACTGGTCAAAAAATTTTACCATACATAATCGAACCATCAATTGGCCTAGACAGACTTATGTTAGCGATTTTAGAGCAAAATTTTGTTCATGACATCGAAAAAGACCGTTATTTTCTTAAATTTCCGTTTATTTTAAGCCCATATAAAGTTGCGGTTTTACCGCTTTTAAAGAAATTTTCACCTCAAGCAGAAGAAATATGAAAAATGCTTGTTAGCCACGGAATTTCTTCTACTTTTGTAAACACAGGAACTATTGGAAAAAGATATTATTATCAAGACTCAATTGGAACTTTTTTTTGCATTACAGTCGATGAAGAAGGAATTCAAAATCAAAGTGTAACAATCAGATTTCGCGATACTTGTGAACAAAAAAGAATAAAAATCACCGAAATTATCCAATTTATAGAGGAAAATTCTTCAAATGAATAAGCAGCAAATTTTAGCTCATATTTTAAAAAACACCGATATTTATGCACTAATTTCACAAGCAATCCAACTTTCACCCAAAGGAAGAAACACATTTGTTGGACTTTGTCCATTTCATGAAGACACAAATCCATCACTGTCAGTTTCAATTTCTAAACAAATTTTTAAGTGCTTTTCTTGTCAAAAAGGTGGAAATATTGTTAACTTTGTGATGCTTTGAAAAAATTTGAATTTTTTTCAAGCTGTTGAATATCTCAACAAAGAATACAATTTAAACCTTAAGTTAGCAAATAATTTGGCCCCTGAAAAAGTTTATTCTCAAATCGAACTTCAAGCATTGCGCGCTTTTGAAAATTCAGTTTCACTTTATCTTTTAGAACTACTTACAATTACATCAAGAGCCAAAAAAAGCCCTAAAAACCGACAAGAATTGGAAATTTACAACTTTATAAATTCGCGAGGGCTAAGTCGCGAAATTATTGAAAAATTTAAAATCGGCTTTGCACCAAGTTCATTTTTAAAACCTCGACTAGTGGATTCAAAATTATTTGATGAGGAAACTTTAAAAGATTATTCACTTTTAAATCAACAAGGTTTTGATTTTTTTCAAAATCGAATTGTTTTCCCTATTGAAAATTTAGAAGGAAAAGTTGTTGGATTTTCTGGCCGTTGTTTGCCTAACACTAAATGTGAACCAAAATATTTAAACTCGCCATCAAGTAAATTATTTTCTAAATCTGAAATTTTCTACAATTATAAAAATGCAATTGCTGATAATCCCAAAGAAATTTTTATTACTGAAGGTTTTTTTGATGTCATTGCATTTTACAAGGTCAATATTAAAAATGTAATTGCGCTTATGGGTACTTCTCTGACTAAAAAACACTGTGAATTATTGAATAATTTTACAGTTGTCATTGCCCTTGATGGTGATCGGGCTGGCATTGAAGCTACCTTAAAATCTGCACTCATACTTTCACAAAACCAAATTAAAACTTATATTATATCAGGTTTTGACGGAAAGGATCCTGATGAATATTTAAATAATTTTGGCGCTGAGAGTTTTTTAGAAAAACTTTCAGATCGCAAAAATTGCTTTGATTTTGCCTACAGTTTTTACAAAAATCAAATCAAAGAAAATTCTAGCGATGAAATTACCGAATTTGTTAGCAAATTTACGCCGTTTTTACAAAGTTTGCATGCCCAAAATAGCCCATTATTAGGTGTTTTTTTGAAAAAAATTAAAGAGGACTTAGGTATTGAAAAAAGTGCTTTTCGCTGAATAAAATCAATTCAGTATCCATCCAAATCTGATCACGAACTTGAAAAATATGGCGATTTTTTTGAAAATAAACAACTAAATAAAAGGAATAACTATGAAAACCGGCCATATCCATTCGAATATATTGAGTTAAAATTATTTTTAATTATTTTGAAGGATTTTCTTGAAGGTGATCAACAAAAATTTTCTTATTTTAAAAGTTTAAATTTTAAATTTTTAAATCCACTTAATAATAAGTTTGTTGAAAAATTATATTCTAGTGATAGAAAAAATCCGGAAATTTACAAGCAAACTTTACAAGAAATTGATAAAGTAAGTGATTCATTAAACGAATACTTAAAAATACCAGAATATGACTTTAAAAATTTTAATGTACATGAAAAAACATTAGATGATGTTGACGGCTATGTTAAAGATATTAATACAAAAAGAAACTGAAATAATAACAATAATTTATATCGATTTTCAAAAAATAATGGAAAAGATTTTTTAATTGATTCGTATAACGACGAAATTTAAGGGGACGGTGATAATGAAAATTGGAAATAAATTGGCAATGCAAGAACCTAAAAATTCCCAAAAAACTTATAGTTTTTCTGAAAAATCTGCAAAGTCAGCAACTAAAACCGCTGAGAAAAAGGTAAAAACTTCACGTAAAAAAACAACAAAGGAGCAAGTTCAAGTAGATTCTAATTTAAATTTGAATGTCGATTCTGATACTTTGAACACTAAAAATTCAAAAAAAAATATTGTTAGTGAAAAAAGAAAAAACTCATATGAGCAAATTGAGAATTTTTTTAATGTTATTAAAACAAGCAAGCATCAATCTGATTTTCTAAAAAGTATCGAGGCATTTCGAACCAAAACTTTAAATCAATTATCAAAAAATATTAACTCAACCAATAAAACTTTAAAAGCAAAAGCTAAAGTTTCTTCAACCACAAAATCTAAAACCGCAAAAAATGAGGTTTTAGAATTAGAACAAGAAAAATTAGAAAAACCCAAAAAAAATTCAAAACAGTCAAAAACAACAGCAAAAGAGAAAAAAACCTCCAAAAATAAAGAAATTTTTGATGAAAATCAGAAGTTGGAAAATTCTGATAATTTTTCAGAATCATCTAATAGCCCCGAGTCACGTTATCAGTTTGTTATTGAAAAGTTACAAGAACAATTAGAACAAAAACAAAAGCAAAAAACTAAAAAAAGTTCGAAAAAAACTGAGGAAAATGTATTTTTAAGTCACGAAGATGTTTATAAATATATCGAAAATTTAAGCCTTTCAGTTTCAGAGGACGAACTTGACGAGTTTTTTCAAATTTTAATGCAGAAAAAAATAATTAGCGGTGAATTAGACAAAGAAGATCTTGAAGATGTTTCAAGTTCAGACTTTGTTGAGCAAATTAGTCAAAAAAATTCTAAAAATAAAACAAAGAAAAATCTTGATAATTTAGATGATGACAAAGATTTGAGTCTAGACAGAATTGATGACCAAGAAGATTTTGATGACTTGTCTCAGGATGATAGTGGCGAAATTGAATTTGGTCACTCGGTTGATGAATCACTAAGAATCCAAGACATTGACGATCTTGATTATATCAATGATGAAAATTCAAGTCAATTTCGCAAACCTAAAATTTACAGCGATGATGTTTACCGAAATAAACTCACCGACACAAATGACATGATCAAATGATACATGCGTTGAATCGGTAAATACGGAAAATTATTAAGCCAAGAAGAAGAACAAGAACTCGCCCGTAAAATGCAAATTAAAGGCCGAATCGGTAAAAAAGCTCGAGATACCTTAATAAAACGTAATTTAAGACTGGTTGTAAACAGTGCAAAACGCTATAAAAACCGTGGTTTAAATTTTATCGACCTAATTTCTGAAGGTAATTTAGGAATTATTAAAGCCGTTTCAAAATATGACCACACTAAAGGATTTAAATTTTCAACTTATGCAACTTGATGAATTCGTCAGGCAATCACAAGAGCTGTCGCTGATCAGGCAAGACTAATTAGAATTCCAGTTCATATGGTCGAAACTATTAATAAAATTAACAAAGCTGAACGCGAATTACAGCAAGAAAAAGGGCTAAATCCAACAGCCGAAGAAATTGCTCAGCGTCTTGGGCCTGAATTTACAGCCGAAAAAGTCCGTTATATTAAAAAAATAAATGTCGACCCGATTTCGCTAGATAAAGCCATTGGAAAAGAAGAAGATAGCTCTTTTTCTGATTTTATTAAGGATGAAAATATAATTTCACCAGCTGAATATGCCGAGCGCGAGGAAAAAGCTAAAGTTTTACTTGAAATAATCGAGGCCACACTTGACTATGATGAAAAAGATTTTATCAAACGCCGTTATGGAGTTGGGGTTGACGAAAATGGTGTTCCCTATCAAGCTCATAGTTTTGAAGAATTAGCGGCCATGCGTCGCGTCACAAAGGAGCGAGTACGTCAAATAGAGGGTAAAATTCTTAAAAAATTAAGAACCCCTCAAAAAAGATGGTCACTACGTGATTTTAACTAAAAAAGTATGAAAACAAAAGTAATTGGCGATTTTTTGCTTGAAAAATTTCCACTAGAAAACTGTCAAGACTGAGATAATTGTGGTTGAAATCTCTTTTTTGATTCTGAAATTTTTAAGGTTCTTATTTGCATTGATCTTACAAAAAGTGTTTTAGATTTTGCTATTAAAAATAATTATAATTTAATAATTTCACATCATCCTTTCTTTTTTTATCCGACAAAAAAGGAAGAATTTCAAAATTCGCCATACAAGAAAAAAATTTCTAGCCTTCTAAAAAAACACTCAATTAGCGTGCTTGCGCTCCACACGAATTTTGACTCAACAAACAACCAAACCGCATTTTCAATCGCCAACCAGTGAGGTCTAGATGCAAGTGGAGCTATAAAAATTGATGATTTTAACATTTTAATTGAAAATAATTTAAAGGTTTCAGAAATTTTAAAAAGAATTTCACTAAATAGTAATTTAGCGACTTTTCGAGCTAATTTTTCACAAGATTTTTTGCCAAAAAAAGTGGCAATTCTTCCAGGTTCAGGTGGAATTTTAGCATGTCTTTTAGCAAAAAAACAAAAAGCCAATCTTGTTATAACTTCTGATCTCAAATGATCAGATCAACTCACGATCAAGCATCATAAAATCAAAGTTTTAGAAATTCCCCATCTTATTGAGCAAGTTTTTACTGATAAAATTGCCCAAATATTACAAGAAAAATTTAAAAACATCGAAATTCACAGTTTTAAATTACCTGAAATTTTAAGCGAGGTTAAAATCAAATGATAAAAATTGGATCACATGTACCTTTCAAAAAACCAGATTACCTTTTTGGTGCAATCGATATTTCTCTAAAAAATAAAGCAAATGCAGCAATGATTTTTCTAGGTCCACCTCAGTCAACAATGAGAACTAAACCTGAAAATTATAAATTTGAAGAATATGTCGCTGAATTTTCCAAGCAAATTCCGCCTGCCGATATAGTCGTTCATGCTCCTTATATTATAAATTTGGCTAATCCATTAAAAGCTAATTTTTCTATTGATTTTTTGGTAAAAGAGATTGAAAAAATGAACTTTATAGGGGCAAAATTCTTAGTTTTGCACCCAGGTTTTTTCACAACTTATACAAGATTAGAAGCAAAAAATCAGCTTGTAAAGTCACTTAAGGTTATACTTGAAAAAACAAAAAATGTTGTGATTTTACTTGAGACTATGGCCGGAAAAGGGACTGAAATGTGCTCTAGTTTTGAAGAAATAGTCGAGATAATTCACGACCTAAATTCAGAAAGAATTGGGGTTTGCCTTGATACTTGTCATGTTTGAGATGCTGGTTATGATCTCAAAAATTATGCTGAATTTCAACAAGAATTAATAAAAACTAAAATAATAAATCATATAAAAGTTATTCATCTAAATGATTCAGCAAATCCGCTTGGTTCAAAAAAGGATCGTCACGCTAATATTGACAAAGGTTTTATTGGTCTTGAAACTCTTCAAAAAATTGTTCACGACCCACTTTTTGATAATATTCCAATAATTTTAGAAACACCTTATGTTGATAATAAACCAATTTATGATCAAGAAATCGCCCTTTTATTGAAAAAATAGCACTAATTTTGGAGAGTTTTTCTATGTCTGATAAAAATAAAATTGATTTTCTTGATGAGCTAAAACAAAGAGGAATTTTAAAAGATATCACTAATTCTGATAGATTTTCAAATCTTTCTTCTGAAAATGGAATTTATATCGGCTTTGATCCAACAGCGCCTTCACTTCATTTGGGTAATTACATTTCAATAAATCTTTTACAACGTCTTCAAAATTTTGGGATTAAAGTTCTTGCCGTTGTCGGAGGGGCGACTGGAATGATTGGCGATCCGTCATTTAAACCTAATGAGCGAAAGTTACTTGACTTTGAAAGTGTTAAAAATAACACTGAAAAAATAAAAAACCAATTAAAATCGTTTAATTTACCTGTTTTTGATAATTTTGAAATTTATAAAGATATGAATATTTTAACCTTTTTGCGTGATATTGGTAAAAATATTAATATTGCTTATTTGTTGGCAAAAGATTCTGTTTCTTCTCGAATTGAATCTGGACTTTCATATACAGAATTTTCTTATCAATTAATTCAAGGGTGAGATTTTAAATTTTTAGCCCAAAATCACAACATAATTGCCCAATCAGGAGGATCTGATCAATGAGGGAACATGGTGACTGGCCTTGATTTTATTAAAAAATCAAACTTAAAAAATAAGGACAAGACCTTTGTTTTTACGACAAATTTACTTACTGATGAAAATAATGAAAAATTTGGCAAAAGTCTTGGAAAACCGATTTGGCTTGATAAAAATATGTATTCACCTTTTAATTTATATCAGTTTTTGTTGAATCAAAGTGATTCACAGGCCGAAAAAATTATGCTTTGGCTGTCGTTTTTAGATCTAGATTCAATTAGGCAGTTAATTTCTTTGCACAATCAAAATAAAAAAGACCGAATTTTGCAAAAAGAATTGGCAAAAGAGGTTGTTTTTAACATTCACGGCCAAAAAGGGCTTGAAATTGCAGAAAAAATAACCCAAATTTTATTTAATAAAATAAATTATTTTGAAATAACTTTTAATGATAAGTTAGAACTAAAAAAAATTTTGCCTTATTTTAGTGCAAAATTTTTTGACCAAAACAGCTTAATTGAATTAGGTATTTTTAGCTCAAAACGTGAATTAAATGAATTTATTTCACATAAAGCTCTTGAAATTAACGGCATAAAAATTGAATCTTCTTCTGAAATTAATGCTAGTTTAGCTGATCAAAATAACCTCTTTTTAATTAAAAAAGGTAAGAAACAATTCTTTATTTTCGAGCTAATTTAAATAAAATTACAAAAAATATTTTATAATATTATAATAAAACTTGATTTACATAAGGGAAATATGGAAGTTGATAATGTTCGTGAAGATCTAAAAAAATGACAAAATAAATTGCTTGATGTTTCAAAAAGAAATCGATTAATCAATTTTAATTTAAACATCCCAACAAAAACAAGGCCAATAAAGCTTGGAATTTTATTGCCTAATTTTAATGATTTTCTTGATAATGTTGTAGAGGCTAAAGCAAAAATATTTTTTCGTTACCCCGAAAAAAAAGCTAAAAAGCAGTCAACTTCAAAATCTAAAAATTTTACACCTCTAACACTAGAAGAAATTCAAGATCAATTAATAAACACTAAGAACATCTCAAATTTGATAATATCAGACTTTCCCGTTGAGCAAGAGAATTTAATTATTAAAAATTTGTACTCAAAATTCAAAAATTTTAAAGAAGAAAAAGCGATAAATATTCTTTATCTTGGCATCGGATTTTTGAAATGATTTGAAAAAGATGATGAAAAAACCCCTTATTATAGTCCTATTTTTTTATTTCCCGCCCAACTTAGTCGAATGTTAGAACAAGGAAAAGAGAAATATTGACTTGAATTTCTTGATAATTCATCATTAAGCATAAATTTAACTCTTCTTAAAAAATTGCAAATTTTAAACTTAGACAGCCAATTATCTAAATTTAAAATCGATACATCAATCTCAATTAGGGAAAATTATCAAAATTTTGAAAAATTATTTCACAAAAATAACACTAATTCAAATTGAGAAATAATTCGCTCAATTCAATTGAGCCTTTTTGATTATAGTAAAATTGAAATTTACACTGACTTAGTAGAAAATGAAGAAAAAATAATTAATAATCCCTTTTATAATGAAATAATTGGAAATTCTACCCCAAAACCAAATAATTCTGTTGCCCCTATCGGCGAAAATAATCAAGATACTGTCGTCGGTTCTAGCTCTAATAATGATCTTGCTCCATCTGATTATTTTCATATTTTGCCGGCCGATTCATCTCAGGAAAAAGCAATTCAGGCTGCAATTCGTGGCGAAAATTTCATTCTTGATGGTCCTCCTGGAACTGGAAAATCTCAAACAATCACTAATATAATTAATGAATTTTTAGCAAGAAATAAAACAGTTTTATTTGTTTCAGAAAAGTTAGCCGCGCTTAATGTTGTTTATTCAAACCTTAAAAAAATTGGGCTTTCTGATTCAGTTATAGCTATTCACAATGAAAATATTAACAAAAAAGATGTAGTTGACAATCTTTTAAGTACGCTCGAAAAAGGGGTTAATTCAATATTACTGAATGCTTCAGAGTCGGCTCTAATTGAAAATAATTATATTGAATTACGTCAAAAACTGAATAATTACGGTGAAAAACTTACTCAAATTCGTCCTCCGTTACAAAAAAGTCTATACGACTTAATTGCTGAATATCAAAATTTGGTTGATATTCCAAATTTTGAATTTTCAATTCCAGAAGAAAAACTAAAGAAAATTGACTATTTTGCCCTTCAAAAAATTGAGTGAGGGCTTAGTGATTTATTTCAAAAAATAAAAACTATCAACTTTAATTTAAAAAAACACGCTTGATATGGTTTTAGTCAAAAAACTATTGACGAATTCAAAAAAGACAAATTTAAAACTTGAATTTTAAGTTTGACAAATTTAAGTCATACTATTTTCAATAATATCAAAGAGTTTAATTTTTTCTTGATGCACCCAGATCAACATTTAAATAATATTCTTTATTTGTTTGATTTTTTAAAAATTTTAAATAACTTAGAAAAAATTGATTTACCTGAACTAGAAAAGTTACAAAATTTGTCCCAAGAAATTCAAAAATATTCACAAATTTTGCAAATTCAATCAGAAATTTCTGCCTTAGAAAAAAAACTTTACGTTCATTTTAAGCAAATTCCTTTAGATGTTCCTATCAAAGAGTGCTGTCAAATTATTGAAGATCATCTCAATAAAAAACTTAAATTTTTAGACTTTAGATACAAAAAAATTAGACAAAAATTAACTCTGTATTTTAACAAAGATTTTTCTGACACAACTTTTCTTGAAAACTCATCAGAAATTATTACCTTAAAAAACAAAAAAATCTCGCTTGAAAAATGGCTTTCAACCCTTTTATTTAAACATGGAGAAACAAATCCTAGCCAAATCCAGGCAAATTTTTATCAATTAAAGTTTTATAAAAAGTTAAAAATCTTGAATGATTCAACAAAAGTAAAAGTTCAAGACAAGCAATTTGTTGATTTTTTCCTTGATTCAAAATATACAAGAGAACTTTTAAATAAAAAATTATTTGAGCCTGTTAGTCAGTTTGTTGATATTTGGCGAGAATTTTCGCTTGAATTTGATTCAAAAGTGGTTGATTTTAACTTTTTAGAAAAGAAAAGATTTGAAAACAATCTTCAGACAAAACTATATAAAATCGACAAAATTCATGAAATTGCGCAAATTAATGCCAATATTTCCCTTTTATCTGATTTTGGCATTGACGATTTTATAAATAAAGCAATTGACGGAAACTTAGAAATTGATTTTTATAAAACATTTGCAAAAAAATTTTACAAAATTTTAATAGATCAAATAATTAGCACTGAATTTCATAATTATGATTGACAAACACTAAGTTCAAATCAAAATAAATTTGAGCTAGCCCAAGAAAAATTAGATTTACTGTCGGCAAAAAGAGTTGATGCCATTCTTCTTGAAAAAATTCCCCAAATTGACTCAGTTTCTGAATATACTCCAGAAATTAGAATTTTAAGACAAGAAGCTAATAAATCTCGACGTTTAATGCCGTTTCACGAACTTTTTGTCAGAATTCCGAATTTATTAAGAAAATTAAAGCCTTGTTTGATGATGTCGCCGCTCTCAGTAAGTTCCTATATTAAAAATAGTGATATGGAGTTTGATCTTGTTATTTTTGATGAGGCTTCACAAGTAAAACCTGAAAGCGCAATTGGAGCAATTGTCCGCGCAAAGCAATATATAATTGCTGGTGACAAGGAACAAATGCCCCCAACAAATTTTTTTGACACAATTCCTGAAAGTGAGGATGAAGAATCTGATTTTACCGACTTTAATGTTTCAGATTATCTCTCAATTCTTGATGTCAGTCAAACATTTTTAAAATCTTACAGACTAACATGACATTATCGCTCAAAGTTTGAAGAATTGATTCAACCTTCTAACATTGAAATTTATAATAATGATTTAGTCACTTTTCCAACAAGTAAAAAACCTCATGATTTACAAGGTATTAAGCTTGTAAAAGTTGAAAATGCGCTTTATAAAGAGCGAAGAAATGAAAAAGAAGCAGATACTGTTATTGAAATACTAGACCAAATTCTTACAAAATATCAAAACAAATTTTCGATAGGAATTGTTACAACTAATTCAGTACAGCGAAACCTCATTCAATCAAAATTAGAAAAATTTAAAGCAAATAAGCCTTATTTTTCCCAGTTTTTTACCGATGAATCATCTACCGAAATTTTTGTCAAAAATATTGAATCAGTTCAAGGTGACGAGCGCGATATAATCATTTTTTCATTAAATTTTGGTCCTAATGAGCAAAACAAAGTTTCACTTCATTTTGGAGCGATTAACCAAAAAAATGGTTACAGACGTCTAAATGTTGCCTTTACTCGGGCAAAATATTCAACAATAATGGTTACATCACTTGATCCTGAGCAAATTGATTTAGAAAAAGTTCGCACACGTGGTGCAAGTTTCCTTAAAAAATATCTAGAAATCGCTAAACATAATTTGTTTGTAGAAAATAAACCTGATAATACTTCAGAATTGCAAGTAAGTTTTGAAGACTCTGTCTACAAAGAATTAACAAATATGGGGCTAAAAGTTGTCAAAAACGTCGGATATTCAGATTACAAAATCGATTTAGCAGTTTTAAATCCACAAAATGAAAATAGTTATTTATTAGGAATTCAATGCGATGGGTCTAGTTTTTTAAAGCATAAAAATGCCCGTGATCGCGAAATTTTGTGAAAAAATGTCCTAATGTCTCGAGGTTGAAATATCCTTAGAATTTGATCACTAGATTGATTCCAAAATAGGGGTAGTCAACTTAAAAAAATAAAAGAAATAATAAAAAAACTTAAATCTCAAGAGGAAAAACCGCTAGGTGTTGAAGAAAATCCTTCAGATTTACCGCCAAAAACAGCCGAACAATTTAGAACCCCATTAGCTATTATTAAAAAAAGACAGCCAATTGATTTTAAATCCTTTTTTGAAAAAAGATTTTTATTTACGGATGAAAATTTGACTGACTTATGAAATCAAACTAAAACTGAATATTCTTTTTTTGAGGAAATTTTTAATCGAGTTAAAATTCTCAGCAAGCTAGAACACCAAAAAATTGTCCTTTGATTATCCGGAAATTCAAAAATTACCAATTCTATAAAAGCAAAAAGTGTGAAAATTGCACATAATTTTATAGAAAACAACATTATTTTCGAAAGTCCGTCGCATTATTTTTTAAAAAATGTAACAAAATATAATTTTTTCCTTGAACCAAAAAGACCAATAAGAGACATACATTATTTTGAAATTAAGGATCTGATTATAACAATAATTGAAAAAACTAAATCAATTTCAAAAGAGGATATATATTCACTAATTCTCGAAGTAACCGATTTTTCTTTCTTGAAGAAAAAGACTCGCGACTATTTAGATCAATGTTTTCAAAAATTAATTGATGATAAAATAATTTTTGAAAACAAAGGAGAAACTTTTTCTTTAGTAAATACTTAATTTTTCCTTTTTTTCAAAAAAACATTAAAATTCTTATAATCAAATAAAAAGCATACGTTTTTAGCGCTTTTGTAGTATAATTTACTTTTAAATATTGAGGTTTGGTCTAATGAAAAAAGCTTTAAAAATTCTCTTTCAAACATCCACGCCAATTCTCTTAAACGTTGGAATTATTTCAGGCGCAGTTTTTTTTAGTGCAAAACAAACTAATTTAGGATCGAATTTGTTAAAAAAATCGGAGACTGCGTTGTTAAAAGAATTAAACTATTTAGCTTTAGGTGATTCCCTTAGCTCAGGTTTTGATTGAGAAAGTAATCTTGACGGCCGTGGTAAAATGACTAACGGTTCTATTAGCGGGATCTCTTTTCCCGCTTTTTTTGCTAATTTTGCTCAAAGTATTCAACCCAATTCTGTAAAATCTTTTAAAAATTTAGCGCTAAATAATTCCTCAATTCTAGATTGAATATATCTTCTAGATCCAAAAAATAATATTATAAGTGATAAAAATCTTTCTAATTTAAGGGCTCAAACATACAATTCTTCAAATTTTGCCGAAACAATTCGTTCAGTATTTGAAAATTTTACCGGTGATTTTTCAAACTTAAGACAAGAAATTCGAAACGCTAATTTAATTACAATTTCAATTGGTTTTAAAGACTTTCTTAATGAATTTAATAGTAATTTTTTTGACAATATTCTTTCAAGCAATACACCCCGAAATTTATACGATTCAATAACAACAAATATTAATTATGCATTTATAAAAATTAAACATAACTTGAAAAAGTTAATAACTTTAATTAAAAATATTAATCCTGAAACTTACATAAATCTAATCGGATATTATGATGAGCATCCAAAAATTGATAAATTTTTAAACGATTTGCTTAAAAATTATTTGTCAGAATTTGAACCTAATTTACTTTCAGTAAGTCGTCTAAACGATGAAATAAAAGAAGTTTCACAACAAATGGGTGTTAATTTCATAAATCCATTTTTTGAAAAATCTTGAGATGAAAAATCAGGTCCATTTTTTGATACAGATTTAGATTTCAGACCTCAAATAAAAGCAAACAAACAAATAGCGCAAAATTTAATTATTTCATTAGCCTTATCCCCTACAGACCTTAATAAATCTAAAAAACTCAATGAAAATAATGAAATTTTACAAACTAATTTTTCCGCTAACAATTTAGAGTCTCAGCAAATAGATTTTGGTTCCAGCAATGAAATTTTAGAAAAAATCACTGTTAATGGTTCACTTCAAAACTTTATTAGTGAAAATTCTAGTTTTGAAGAAAAAAGCATTAAGGATCTACATACAATTTCATTTCAGCAACCAGAATCAGCAAATTATGCTAGCGCTTTGAATCAATTTGTCGGGTTTTTTGGTTCTGAACAGAGCGATTTTGCCGACTTATTTAAAGGCTTAATTAACACTTTTGGTAATAAATCTGAACCAAATTTTGAGGCATTTAATAACATTGTTGAAGTAATTTTAAAAAGTGAATTTTTCACAAATATAACACAATATGCTCAGGAATTTATTGCAAATTCTTCCATCCAAAATGTTGAAACAAATGAATCTGACGACAACTCAGACCAAGATAGTTCTGAGTTGTCTGAGTCATCTGAGTCGGATAAAACAAAAACATCCCCTGATTTAATAAGTTTTTTGAAGGAAAAAGCCCTTTCTCAGGAAAATATTCTTGCACTTTTAAACGAAATTTTGTCTAGCGAATATGTTCAGACCCACAGTACTAAATCAGTTAATTTATTTTATAATTTACTATTCAACCAACCAGCAATTTCTAAATTATTAGTTAGCTCAATTTCAAGTCAAGAAAATATTCAACAAGTAATAAAAGAAGTATTTCAATTTAATTCAGTTCAAAAATTTGTCACTTTTATTTTTACAGAACTAATACAAAATAATCAAGATTATATATCAGCTAAATCTTTTGGTCAAATTTTGTATTTATTTCTCCAAAATTCAAATAATTACAATAAATCAGTAGCTTTTATTAAAAGTTTTGTAATAGAAGCACTTAAAAGACCTAATTTTTTGAGTACTATTTTTGACGCCTTATCAAATCAATTTGGCTTTAATATTGAAAAAGAAGACGTAAATTCGCTTATAACTTTGATTACAAGCACTAGCGATATAATAGTAAATACTAAAACTTTTAACAATTTAATTAATTTATTATCTAACGAAATTATTTATGGAATAAAAAGTGGAATAAGCAATAATCCATCTGATTTTTCTTTCTTTTTTAATATTATTTCTAATTTAACCAATAAAGTTAGTGATTTTATCAAAGATAAAGACAATATTTATAATTTTTTCCAAGATATTATCTCATTTTCTCCCTCAGCTAGACAAATAGACTCTGTTAAGTCTTTGCTTGGTAAATTTTTGCCATTTATTTCAAAAATTAATTTAAGCTTTATTCTTGACAAAAATTCTGAGAATTATCAGTCTTTAAATTTAATTTTTGAGTCTTTTTCAGATTTCTTGGCACAAGATAATTTTAAAGAGTTAAATGATTTAATTAGCACAATTATGGACGATGTTTTCTTGGTTAATAATTATAAATATCAAAATAGTCCCGATTTATACGCCATAATTTTTAATTTATTGTCTAATAATTCCCAAAAATTAAAACCAATTTTGTATAAGTTTATTGACAAAAATCATAACAACACCAAAGTTTTAAATGCGCTTAAGTCTGTTTTTGCTAAAATTTTGCCACACGAAGTTCTTGAGAAATTTGACCAAACCAACCAGCCAAATTACTTTAAAAACTTAATTGACTCTATTTTTGCGGTTATTTCTGAATTAACTATTGAATACAACACCAAAATTGAACTAACGAAAAACAACAGTTTTATCGAAGAAACTGATAAAAAATCAGAAAACACTTTAGATTTTAATCACTTATTAGACAAACTTAAAAGCAAAAAAGCACAAATTTAAAATTTTTTGAAATTAAAAAAATTTTAAATTTATTTCTTCATAAAAATACAACTACTATTTAAACTCAATGTAAAAAGAAAACTCATTTTACTTAAATTGAGCCTAAAAAAATATGTGAAGTTTTGAAAGAACAATAATTAAAAGCCATAAATTTGTAGATTTCTAAACGGTTAAATTTATGGCATTCCATCATATTTAAAAATATAATGGAAAAATTCGCATTTTCTTATTTTAATAAGACAAAAACATAACTAATTCCCCCTTAATTCAATATCAAATTTATTAATTATTCTTAAGTGATTGTTATTATAACACAATTTTATTTTAGACCAAACATTTTTTTATTTTTTTCAAAAGATTAATTTTAAAATAACAAAAATTAAGATTTTAGGTCAAAAAACACCAATTTACCGGCATTTTTACATATTTATATTCACTAAAAACTGAATTTTTGTCATCAAACTGGTAAACTCGGGACAAACTTAAAATCAAAAAGTCATAAATTTAAAATTTTTTTGAAATTAAAAAATTTTAAATTATTTTATTCATAAAAAAGACTTTTTAGTTTATTTTTTTTCATTTTTGATTTTACAAACATATCAACTTTTTCTTGTAAATTTTGAAAAAAATTAAATACTTTTTTGTCTAGTTTCACAACATTCCCTTTTTGGTCAATTATATGGCTAGTTTTGTGCTTTTTATTTTTAACAAGCCCGAAAATAGGGGCTTGAATTTTAATGTTTTCTAAAACACTTGCAATCACGTTCACTTGATTGCTTGCACCGTCAACCAAAATTAGATCGGGTTTAAGGGAGTTTTTAATTTTAAAATACTTTTCAAACCCTTGTCTCATATAGTTCGTGTCGCCCTTTTTAGACCCAGAAAAATTAAAAAAACGACTATAACTAGGCTCATATGTTCCATCAATGTAGAAAATAATTCCTGTTGTTGGGAAAAGTTTTTCTGTTTTTTGCGGGGTTTTTTCAGCATTTTGGACAAATGTTAAAAAAGAATTGTCTATTGCCATTATTTTGTTGGCACTTTTTATTTTGAGGTTTTGCTTAATTAATTCCAAAATTTCAAAATTTTGGACTTTATTTTGATTTTGAACT
This sequence comes from Mesomycoplasma ovipneumoniae, assembly GCF_024758565.1. Lineage (NCBI taxonomy): Bacteria > Bacillati > Mycoplasmatota > Mycoplasmoidales > Metamycoplasmataceae > Mesomycoplasma > Mesomycoplasma ovipneumoniae. The sequence goes on along the minus strand of NZ_CP079199.1, from coordinate 337,646 downwards.
TGACTAGCGATAAAATCAAAGTGATTTTCTTTTAAATTGTCCAAAATTTGCTTATATTGTTTACTTTTTGCAATTTTTAGTTTGATTTTGCTGTCAAAAAAATCAAAATATTTATCAAAGCTAAAATCAACTATTAATTTATCAGGAGAAATATTGTTTTTATAGTATGAATTTAAAAAATTAACTAATGTTTCATAAGTATTTAGAACAATTTCGAGATGAAAATGCTTGTTCGATAAAAAAATACCGTTTCGGTAAAAGGCAAAACTGACAACCAAAATGCTAGATTCAGGACTAGAAAAGCAAAGAAAATCCAGATTTTCTGCGTTATTTAGGTCGATATTTTGTTCTTGACTTCTTGCGTTTTTAAGTCCATTAATAGCAGCAAAATATTCTTTTGCCAGTTCATAGTGATGATTTTGTTTAGCAGCTTCTAATTTTTCCTCAAGAAGTGCAATTTCGTTCCTTTTTTGCAGCAAATTTTTGCAAAAAAGGAACTTTTGTCGAAAAAATTCTGTATTTTGATTAGACGATTTTTCACCTTTTTCATATAAGGTTTCGCTTTCAAGAAATTTTTTTAGGGCAAAGGCGTATTTTTTACTTGGAAAAGGCCCATAATAAAAAACATTTGAATCATTTTTTGTTCTAGGAACCTTGTAAACAAGGGAAATATTTAATTTTTTAACTAATTCTAATTTTATATAAGGATATCCAGAGTCATCTTTTAGTTTGATATTATAAATTGGCTGATATTTGCTAATATATTCTTTTTCAAGGACTAGCGCTTCTTTTTCGTTAGCAACAATATCATATTCAATTTTCCTAATTTTTTGTATTAACAAAAAAGTTTTATAAGAATTTATTGACCCTTTTGCATATTGATTGACTCTTGAGTGCAAATTTTTTGCCTTTCCAACATATAAAAGTGAATAATTTTCATCATAAAAACGATAAACACCTGTTTTTTTAGGCAGATTTGTACTCTTAATTAGTTGGTCAAAATTTTCCATAAAGGTCCTCTAATAATAAAATTATAATTAATTTTTTCAAATACTGTTATGATTTAGTAAAAATTTGATATAATTATAATTTAAACTATTGGATTAGTTGGGAGGAAGAATATGGATTTTGAATCCTACAAACGAACGGCAGAACCTAAAATAAAACAAATTAAAAAAGTTAGCAAAATTTTTTTAGCGCTTTTTTTGGTCTTTTTTCTTGTTTTTATAGGTTTGTTGTCTTATTATATAGTTCAAGTTAATGGCGAAGAAGGGTTTCGGACCGATTTTGTCGAGGCAACTTGACTTGCGGTTGCGTTGCTGTCGGCTGTAATTGCAATAGTTTTTTTAGTTTCTTTTTTTATCGGAATTTATAAAATAAAAGCGATGAAAAAAGTTGAGAAAAATATCGAAAGTCAACTAAAAGAACTTTAAAAATTTTTAATTTAAGTTCAAAAAACCCTTGAATTTATAGTCTTTTTTATTTTTTCAAAAAAAAATGGCACTTTTTGCTTGTGAGTGCCAAAAAATATGATATACTATTTGTTGTCATAAAAGAAAAGACAAATTTATTTTTTAAATGAAAGGAAAACATAATATGGCAAAAGAAATAATTTTAGGTATTGACCTAGGAACAACCAACTCAGTTGTTTCAATTATCGAAAATCAAAAACCAGTCGTTCTTGAAAATCCAAACGGGAAAAGAACAACTCCTTCTGTTGTTGCCTTTAAAAATGGTGAGGAAATTGTTGGTGATGCGGCAAAACGTCAATTAGAAACAAATCCTGAAGCAATTGCATCTATTAAAAGATTAATGGGTAGTGATAAAACCGTTCGCGCTAACGATAGAGACTATAAACCTGAAGAAATTTCAGCAAAAATTCTTGCATATTTAAAAGAATATGCTGAAAAAAAGATTGGTCACAAAGTTTCAAAAGCTGTTATCACAGTTCCTGCTTATTTTGATAATGCTCAACGTGAAGCAACAAAAAATGCCGGAAAAATTGCAGGATTAGAAGTTGCAAGAATAATTAACGAACCAACAGCAGCTGCACTAGCATTTGGTCTTGATAAAACAGAAAAAGAAATGAAAGTGCTTGTTTATGACTTAGGTGGTGGAACTTTTGACGTTTCAGTGCTTGAATTATCTAACGGAACTTTTGAAGTTTTATCAACAAGTGGCGATAACCATTTAGGTGGTGATGACTGAGATAATCAAATTGTTGACTGAATGATTAAAAGAATTAAAGAAGAGTACGATTTTGATGCAAAAAGCGACAAAATGGCACTTACTCGTCTAAAAGAAGAAGCTGAAAAAACCAAAATTAACCTATCAAATCAAAGTGTTTCTACAATTTCCTTACCATTTTTAGGTCTAGGAAAAAATGGTCCAATTAACGTTGAGCTTGAACTAAAAAGATCAGACTTTGAAAAAATGACAGCCCACCTAATTGACCGAACAAGAAAACCAATTGTTGACGCCCTAAAACAAGCTAAAATTGAAGCAAGTGAGCTTGATGAAGTTCTTCTTGTTGGTGGATCAACACGTATGCCAGCTGTTCAGACAATGATTGAACACACTTTAAATAAAAAGCCAAATCGTTCAATAAATCCTGATGAAGTTGTGGCAATTGGTGCTGCAATTCAAGGTGGAGTTCTTGCTGGTGACATTAGTGATGTTTTATTATTAGACGTTACTCCTTTAACTTTAGGAATTGAAACCTTAGGTGGAGTTTCAACCCCATTAATTCCAAGAAATACAACAATTCCGGTAACAAAATCACAAATTTTCTCAACAGCTGAAGACAATCAAACCGAAGTTACAATTTCTGTAGTTCAAGGTGAAAGACAACTTGCAGCTGATAATAAAATGTTAGGTCGCTTTAATCTTTCAGGAATCGAGCCTGCTCCTCGTGGTCTTCCACAAATTGAAGTTAGTTTTTCAATTGATGTTAACGGAATTACAACTGTTTCAGCAAAAGATAAAAAAACTGGAAAAGAACAAACAATCACAATTAAAAATACTTCAACTTTATCTGAAGAAGAAATTAACAGAATGATTCAAGAAGCCGAAGAAAATCGTGAAGCTGATGCAATTAAAAAAGATAAAATTGAAACAACAGTTCGTGCCGAAGGTCTTATTAATCAACTTGAAAAATCAATAACTGATCAAGGTGAAAAAATTGATCCAAAACAAAAAGAACTTCTTGAAAAACAAATCCAAGAACTTAAAGATCTTGTAAAAGAAGAAAAAATTGATGAACTAAAAACAAAATTAGACCAAATTGAGCAAGCAGCCCAAGCTTTTGCCCAAGCAAGCGCTCAACAAGCTAATAATGCAAGTGAAACTGATTCTCAAGATTCAAACACAATTGATGCTGAAATCAAACAGAACTAAAACCTAAAATTTATAAAAAACACACTTGCTTTTTGGCAGTGTGTCTTTTTTATATTATTATTTAAGACTTTTGCTTTAAAAAGTCTTAAATTTTTATTATTTTTCCCAAAATAATAAAAAAGTTTTTAAATTTAAAAAAAGGAAATGTCAATTTTATGGCAAAACAAGATTACTATAAAACTTTAGGAATTGACAAAAACGCAACATTATCTGATATTAAAAAAGCCTACCGAAACTTAGTTAATATTTACCACCCTGATAAAAACACAAAAAAATCACCTGAAGAACAAAAACAAGCTGAAGAAAAATTCAAAGAAATTCAAGAAGCATACGAAATTCTTTCTGATGATTCAAAAAGAAGTCAATATGACCGTTATGGCCATTCAGCTTTTGATCAACAAGCTGGGGGTGGTGGAGGCTTTTCTGGGTTTTCAGGTTTTGATTTTGCTGATATTTTTTCAAGTTTTACTTCCGGTTTTGGTTTTGGTGGTTCGCGACGAAGCCAAAAATACAGCGGCCCTTTAAGAGGTGAAAATTTAACTGCCCGAATTTATATTAGCTTTATTGAGTCAATTTTAGGCACAAAAATCAGCCAAAAACTTACTAAATATTCCCAATGTGACCAGTGTAAAGGTTCGGGCGCAAATTCTGACTCAGACATAAAAACTTGTTCAAACTGTCATGGACAAGGAGTTCAAACCGAAGTCATTAACATTCCTGGATTTGGTCGTATGCAAAATCAAACAACTTGTTCGGTGTGTTCAGGAAGTGGAAAAACTGTTACAAAAAGTTGCAAAAAGTGCCGTGGAAAAACAATAATTGAAACCAAAGAAGAAATTGAAATTTCAATTCCCGCCGGAATTAGAGACGGAATGTTCATTCGGGTTGCAGGATTTGGTGGTCCTGGTCACAAAGGCGGGCCTTCTGGCGATCTTAATATTGAAATTAATGTTCGCGCGCACAAATACTTTTCAAGATCAGGAAATGACATTCATGTTGAGATGCCGGTTTCAATAATTGATGTTATTAATGAAAATAAAGTCGAAGTTCCTAGTCCAACTGGAATGAAAAGTTTGCAGCTTTATAGTCATTATAAGTCAGGGCAGACCGTAATTATTGCCCGCGCAGGTGCGCCTGATCCACAAAATCAAAGAATAATCGGCGATTTACGGGTAAAATTAGTTTTTTATGTTCCTGAATTTAGCAGTCGACAAAAAAACGAACTCAACCAAGTTTTTAGCCAAATAAAAGATAAAGTCAAAGCAAAATGGCTAAAAGAGTTTCAATAATTTAAAAAACAATTTATAATTACAAATAAATTGTTTAGGGAATCAATTTTATATGTCTTTTAAAAAAATAAATATTGCAATTGACGGACCTTCAGGGGTTGGAAAATCTAGTATTGCCAAACAAATAGCACTTAAATTTAATTATTTATTTATAAATACAGGCGCACTTTATCGTGCAGTTGCCTTATTTTGCCAAAATCACAAAATTAATGCTGAAAAAGAAAGTCAAGTAACAAAAAAATGAGATCCTAATGTTTTGTTACTTGATAAAAACGGTGATGTTTGGCTTGAAAATCAAAATGTAACTGAATTGCTACGTGATGATTTAATTTCAAAAAATGCGGCAATAATCGCTCAGTATGGCAAAATTCGCGCTGATATTACCCAGCTTTTACACGATTTTCAAAGAAATAACAAAGGACTTGTCGTTGAAGGTCGCGATACAACTTATAATATTATGCCAGATGCAGATTTAAAAATTTTTCTATGAGGCGATGCCCAAACGCGCGCAAAAAGGCGCTTAAAGCAAAATGCTTGTTTAAATTTGGAAACAAATTTTCCCGAAGTTCTAAAATCAATTGAGCGCCGCGATTATCTTGATATGTCACGGAAAATAAATCCACTAAAAAAAACTATTGATTCAGTTTTTATTGACACAACCAACTTTAATCAAGATGAAATTGTCGAGCAAATTTCAAAATTAGTCCTAAGAAAAATTTCGCAAATGGAAAATTAATTTCTTTTTTTACTTTATTATGAAAAACTTAGTCGCCCTTGTTGGCAAAGCAAATGTCGGAAAATCAACACTTTTTAATCGAATAGTTGGAAAAAAAATTTCAATTACCGATCCAACCCCTGGTGTTACAAGAGACCGAATTTACGAAAACGCGCGCTGAAATAGCAAGGATTTTACCTTAATTGACACAGGTGGAATTCAAATTGAAACTAAAAATTTTCAAGAACTAATTAGAATTCAACTCCAAATTGCAATTGAAGAGGCACAAATTTTAATTTGAGTTCTTGACGGAACAGCGGGAATTGATTCTGAAGATCATTTTGTCCTGAATTTATTGCGAAAATCGCAAAAAAAGATAATTTTAGTGGCAAATAAACTTGATAATTCCAAAAATTTTGATCCAAGTATTTATGAACTTGGATTTGAAAAAATTTTTGGAATTTCAGCTTTGCACGGTCAAGGTGTTGGTGATCTTCTTGATTTTTTGGTTAGTAATTTTGAAAAAACTACCAAAAATCAGCAATCTTTTTTTAAATTAGCAATCATTGGTAGACCCAACGCTGGAAAATCTAGCCTTTTAAATCGAATTTTAGGTCAAAATCGTTCAATAATTTCTGACATTCCGGGAACCACGCGCGATTCGATTTCTGGGCTGTGAAAAATAGAAGGCGAAACTTTTGAAATAATTGACACTGCTGGAATCAAAAAAAAATCTAAACTAGTAGAATCTGTTGATTTTTACGCGCTTTTACGCGCTTTTCGGTCTCTTGATGATGCTGATCTTAGTTTAATTTTAATTGATGCTACTCAAGATCTTCATCATTTTGACCTTAGAATTGCCGGATATGCCTGAGAAAGAAACAAACCGATTATAATTGTTATTAATAAATGAGACTTGATCGAGAAAAATACCTTAACTCAACAGCAATTTGTTAAAAAAATACGTGAAAAATTTAAATTTCTCGATTGAGCCCCAGTAATTTTTATTTCAGCAAAAACCGGTGAAAAAATTCATAAACTTGCTGAACAAATTTTAGAAACTAAAAAAAATTTATCAAAAAAAATACCAACAAACCACTTAAATCAATTTTTAATGGAAATTCAGCTAATTCAGCCACACCCGAATGTCAATGGGAAAAAGGTATTTTTCAATTTTATTAGTCAAATTAGCGCTAAAATTCCGAGTTTTGTGTTTTTTGTAACTGACAAAAATTTGGTTCATTTTTCATATCAGCGCTATATTGATAACCAAATTCGAAAATATTTTGATTTTTTTGGCTGTCCAATAAAAATTATTTATAAAAATATAAAAAAAAGTGGTAAAATAAGTTAAAATTAAAGCGATTTAATAAGAATGGAGCACAAAAAAATGAACAAAAAAGAACTAATTGAACAAATAGCTAACGAAACAAATTTGCCTGTGAAAAATGTTGAGCTTGTTTTAAATCAATTTTTTGGAATAACAGCTGATGTTGTAAAAAAACAAGGAAAATTAGTGATAAATTCTTTTGGAACATTCCAAGGAGTTTTTAAACCTGCCTCTTCATCTTTTAATCCGCTCACTAAAAGTCAGATTACAGTCGAAGCTAAAACAACAATAAGATTTAAACCTTCAAAAGTTTTAAAAGATTATATTGCCTAAAAAGGTTGTAAATGTTCAAAAAAAAACAAAAAAAAGGTAATGTTAAGTACAAAACTGCAAATCAAGTAATATATGGCAATGTTGTTTTACAAAAATTAAAAGAAATTAAATACGGTAAAAGAATAGCCTTATTTTTACTTCTCTTTTTTGCGGTTGTTGGTCTAATTTTAATAATTATTTTTATTGTTTTTCAATTTGCTGGAAGTGGGAATAATATCCAGGAAGTCATTTCGCGAAACTAAATGGAAAATACAAAAATTCGCAATTTTGCAATAATTGCTCATATTGATCACGGAAAATCCACACTAGCCGACCGAATTCTTGAGTTTACAAACACAGTTTCAAAGCGTGAATTAAAAGATCAGCATCTTGATTCGATGGACCTTGAAAAAGAACGAGGGATCACAATCAAACTAAATGCTGTTCAAATTCGTTATAATTCTTATATTTTTCACCTAATTGACACCCCAGGACATGTCGATTTTACTTATGAAGTTTCTCGATCACTTGCTGCAACCGAAGGTGCGTTGCTTTTAGTTGATGCAAGTCAAGGAATTCAAGCCCAAACTTTAGCCAACGTTTATTTAGCGCTTGAAAACAATTTAGAAATAATTCCAATTATAAATAAAATTGACTTGCCTTCGGCAAATGTTGAAAAAGTTAAGCAAGAAATTGAGTCAACAATTGGAATTTCAGCTCAAAATGCAATTCTCATTTCGGCAAAAAACGGCATTGGGATTGAAAATGTTCTTGAGGCAATTGTAAAATATATCCCGCCTCCTAAATATTCAAGCGAAAAAGATCCTTTAAAAGCTTTGGTTTTTGATTCTTATTTTGATATTTATCGTGGTGTTGTAATTTTTGTTCGTGTTGTAACTGGAAAAATTAGTGTCGGAAATACTTTTAAATTTATGGCTAATAATTTAAAATTTTCCGTAATTGAGCTAGGAATTTCTAATCCAAATCAGGTTAAAAAGAATGACTTAGTTGCCGGCGAAGTTGGCTGAATTGCCGCCTCAATCCGTAATGCAAAAGATGTAAATGTTGGTGATACAATAACTCTGCTCGAAAATCCAGCCAGTTCACCGCTTCCAGGTTATAAAAAAATGGTACCTGTAATGTATACAGGATTTTATCCTATCGATTCACAACAATATAATCTTTTAAAAGACTCGCTTGAAAAAATTTCGCTTTCAGATTCGTCAATAATTTATGAGCCAGAGTCATCAAAAGCGCTTGGTTTTGGTTTTCGCATTGGGTTTTTAGGCCTTTTACATATGGAAATATTGCAAGAACGTCTTGAAAGAGAGTTTAATGTCGGAATTATTGCAACAGCGCCCTCTGTAGAATTTGAAATAACTCGAACTAACGGTGAGATTCAAAAAATTTCCAATCCAAGTTTGTTTCCTGAACCTAATTTTATTAGCGAAATTAGGGAACCTTATATTTTGGCTAAAATTTTTCTGCCTGATGAATTTTTAGGTGCAATTATGGGACTTTGTCAAGATCGCCGTGGAATTTATGTTGATCTTGAATATATTGATGATTTTCGTCGCCGTTTAATTTATAAATTACCATTAGTTGAAGTGATTTTTGACTTTTTTGATCGGCTAAAATCACTTTCAAAAGGTTATGCTTCTTTTGAATATGAGCTAATTGGATTGCAACCTTCAAAATTAGTTAAGTTAGATATTTTACTTAATGGTCAAAAAATTGATGCCCTTTCAATGATAGTTCATAAAGATTTTTCTTATCCAAAAGCGCGTGATTTAACGCAAAAATTAAAAGAAATAATTCCAAGACATTCATTTGAAGTGCCAGTTCAGGCCGTTATTGGTTCAAAAGTTATTGCTCGCGAGACAATTAAGGCTTATCGTAAAGATGTTACTGCCAAATTATATGGTGGTGATGTTACAAGAAGAAAAAAACTTTTAGAAAAACAAAAAGCCGGAAAAAAACGAATGAAGTCATTCGGGGTTGTTGATGTTCCCCAAGAAGCATTTTTAGCAATTTTAAAAACTAATATTAACGAAAAATAGTGTATAATTTCTACAAAAGGGAAAAATTTAGGAAAAATATATTTGTTTTTCCTACTTTTGTGAAATTATGAAAAAAAGACAAAACTTTAATAACAGCAACTACCATAAACGACCTAGTTTTACAAATTCAGCCTATCGTGACTCAAGGCACTATAAAAACGTGCAAAATCGTCCTGATAGTCAAGAAAATTTTGATGATTCAGATGAATATTTTGCCCAAAAAAAATATTATCGCCCTGAACATAAAAGTCCTCAAAGTTACTCAAACCATTTAATTGAAGAAAATTATTATCAAGCAATGGAGCAAAAAACTCTTCAACAAGAGGCAAATGCTTTTATTTCAAAAGAAGTGAGAAAAATTTTTGGGCTAGAATTATTTTTTTTACCACTAAAGGCACTTTTTTGATTCTTAGCTTTTTTAGCAATACTAATTGTTTCATTACTTTGAGTTTATGAGTATATTCCAAGTTGAAATTATGAGCAAAAATATTTACCACTTTTGATAATTCCCGGAATTATCGGCGCAATTATAATATTTTTATTTGTAAAAACCTTGTTAGACTATCGGGCAATTAAAAAATCAGTTGAATATTTCCGCTCACAGCTCAGAAATAATTCTCACAGACTTGAAATGCCGCCAATGATTCCTTGATTAGTTAAAAAACTGAATCAAAAAGAGGTAAATGCAATTTGACTAGGTGCTTTTAGTTTGCTTGGGACAGCGATTTTAGGTTTAGTTTATTGAATTACTTTAAAATATTATCCAGAAAAAAATATTCAATTTTCAACCGAATTTATTATAAGTATGGTCTCAACTGGCGGATTTTTTATTTTAATGCTTGTTTATGACTTAACACTTCGTCGGCGTTTATCAAATATTGAAGCAATTTTTGGTCATGTTTACCGTAAAAATATTAATATTGAATCAATCCGTTTTCGTCGCCATATGCTTTGAGCAATTTTCACAGTAGTTATTTTCCTAATTTTAAGAAAAATTGCCAAACGTAAAAAAATAATTACTTAATTAATAAAGCTAAAATAAAGAAACATCCATTTTTAGGATGTTTTTTCTTTAAACTCCTGAGTTTGACAGTTTGATGGCAAAAATTCACTTTTTAGTGAATATGAATATGAAAAAATGCTCGTAAATCCCGGTTTTTGAGACTAAAATCTTAATTTTTATTATTTTAAAATTAAGATTTTGGAAAAATGCTTGTCCTAAAATATAAATTAGTAGAAAACCTAAATTATAAGTTAGTATATAAACTAATTATATGAATTTTTTTGTACTAATTTTAAAAAAAGTATTATAATAATGGTATGAAAAGTCCAATAAGTACTCGTGGTAAAAACAAATCTCCACGCAAACCAAAAAAGAAATATACAATTAACGATCTCTCTGAAAACGATCGTGAAGTTTATCAAGACATAATGGAGACAGTTCTTAGAAGATCCGGAATTGACCCTGCAATTATTTTTGAGGAGCTTAAACAACGAAAACAAGAACTAGAACAAGAGCAAAAACGAAAACAAGAACTAGAGCAACAACAAGAAAAAGAACCAGATAAAGATAAAATCGAAAATTAGGCTAGTATAAAAACTAGTTGTTTGAATTTTTCTGCTAATTTTCAAGAATTTCTACTTAATACTTTATATAAATAGTTGTGTTTTTACCTTCATTTAATAGAAAAATTCTTAATTTTTAAGATATTTAAAAATTTAATTTTTCACATGACCTTTAATTAAATAACTGATTCTATTAATAAAATCATCATAATCATTTATTATTACGGAATTTTGGATTTGAGTTTCTATTGGTTTTAGTATATTTGAAAATTCAAAAGCATTGAAACAATTGTCAAGGTGAAAATTAGCAACCGTTTTATAATCTTCAAAATTTTCAATTTCATTTATATTATTGTGTTCAGAATTATTTTCTAAATTTAAGCAAGCAAAATTGATAATTACAATTAAAACTTTATTAGGTATATGTCTAAAATCTGATTGATTTTCAGTTGAAAGTTTTGCATATTTAAGAAAGTTCTTATAATTTAATTTTTCTCATTTTTTGTTAATTCTATTTTTAGAAAAATAAGGAATCTGTTCAAAAATAATTAAGATCTGAAAATATAATTTATCATTTTGACTACGAATATTGGCAGTTTCTCCAAGCATATTTTCAAAATAATTTATTGAATTTTGTAAATAATTTTGCACAACAAACTTAAGACCTATACCAGCAATTATTTCATTTTTATATTCAATTCCGATATCTACTTTTTTATCATAATACCGGCCGATCATTTTAGCTTCTTTTTGAAATTGATTGCCGTTATCAAAACCTAATGAATATATTTTAAAATCTTGACCTAAGTTTTGCAACATTGAATTAGCAACAAAAGTATGAATTATCTTTATTTTTTCAGTTGATCTTGACGAACCTTTATGAAGATAAGTTATAAAACCTTCTTTAATTATTTCTAAAAAATCATTGTTTAATTTTTTCATTTACACCCCAAGCATAAAGTCTAAATATTTTTTAACATCTTTTGTTGAAAAAGTATAATAACCACCATTTTTGTATTTTCCTAATAATTCTACGAAGTCAAGAAAAACTTCACTTTGCAATTTTTCAGCAATTGATTTATAGTCAATTTTTTCGCTTATAATGTAAAAACCACTATAAATACAGGTGTTTTTTTGGATTAAACTTATTTTTAAGGGCTTGTTTTCTTTGACTAATGAATTTAAAACTAACCTTTCCTTATCAGTGTCTGAAATAGCTTGTCTTCGTCCAAAACTATATCAAAAATTTTTATTTGAATGGTCAAAGCTACGTTTTTGAAGTTTTTCTTTAAAAAAACTAAGGTGCTCAAAAATTTCTAGTTGCTGTTTTAATTCAGAATCTGTAATAATTTGGAAATTTTTGATATTATACGGAAAAATGATTTTTGCCCATTTTCCATTTGATGCTTTTAAAACGGGCAAAATATATTCGGAATTAAAGTTAAAATCACCAATAAAAACTGAATCAGCCAAAGTTGCTAAACCATTTTTGACACTAATATCAGTTTTTTTCTTGTCATAAATAATTTCCTTTAGAAAAGTTAGCTTTTCTGGAGTTGAAAAATAAAATTTATTATCTAAATAAAATTGCTCATATTCTAGTTTAGAAACAAGAAAAATTGAATTTGTTTTATCATCAAAATTAAAATAATCAACCGTTTGATTTCTGGCTGATTTGTCAATTGTGAAAATTGTTGTATAAGTTGTTGCTTTAAAAAATTGATGATGTTTATGGTCAACAACTGATTTTATGATTTTATTTTTGTATAAAAATTCCCGAAAAATTGAGCCTGCTTTAGATGTAAAAAATGAAGACGGACTAACATAAGATAAAATTCCATTTTCACTTAACATTTTAATACCAATTTCATAAAAAGCAAGGTAAATATCTGTCATGCCAATCGTTGAAAAATTAAAATTTTTCAACGATTTATTATTATTTAAATTATGAATGCGAATATAAGGTGGATTTCCTACAACAAAATCCATTTTTCCGTTAAAATGTTCAATTTCAAGGGTATTTTTAGCTTTAAAATCTCAGTTTACTCCTTCAATTTTATAATTTTGAACAACCAAATTTGCACGGAAAATAGCATTTTTCACATGTTTTTCATCAATATCAATGCCATGAATATAAGTTTCTAATTGATGCTTAAGCGATTTTAAATTCGAATTTTCTCTAAAAAAAGCCTTGCAATAACGTTCAATAATTTTAACTAAAAATTGACCATTACCGCAACTATTATCGATAATATGTTTTTTAAGTATGTTTTCTTTGTAACCAGCTTGATCTAAAATAAGGTCAACCAATAAATCTGGTGTAAAAACTTGCCCATTTAATTTTTGACTAACATTCTCATGCATAATAAACTTTTATTTCTTATTTTATTTTAAATTACGAAGTTAATTTAAAATTATACCAAAACAAGTAAATAACCCAATAAAATTGTAATCTATAAAATTTTTGAGTGTTTAAAACCTCTTAAAACTTTACAAAAATTAAATTTTAAATACAAAAAATTTAATTAGTCATTCTAGAATAAACGGCACTACAAAAATAGTAACGAAAACTAGACCAATATGCTTGATGATTAAGCGAAAATCATCAAATAGTGAAACCGGAACACTAAAAGAATAAGTTAATACTCAAAACGAGTATCAAAATGTAATAAAATTTATAAAAACTGAAAATAGATAAATAATTAAGAAACGAACTTGCCGTTTTTTAATAATAGGATTTAAATCAGAGTTTTTTGTATTAAATGAGAAGACGTGTAAAAATATATTAAAATAATAGGAAGGCAAAAATACTCTAGTAGTTAATCACAAACCGTCAATCATAACAAAAATATTTTCAATGATTTTATCAGGGTTATATCTATCTTTTTTTCTTACATTCATTCAAATATAAACGCTTTTTTTCTTTATAAGATTATAATTTTTTTCAAAATCAAAATTAGCTAAGAAATCAAATTGTTTATTTATATCTAATTTACCTAAATTTTTTTTACATTTCTTCACTAGGTAAAAATTAAAAATTTTTTGGAAAAAACTACACAAATATGAATAAGGCAACAACAGGGGCAAGTAAAAAATTGCTTCGATAAAATGTCGAAAAAAGTAATTATCAAAAACTTTTGTATTAAAATGAATTAAAAAATCAAATTTAAGCGTAAAAATTAGTACTAAAATAACTAAAAAAAGTGGTACTGGATAACTTATTAAAAACAGTGTGAATAGTAAAACAAAGTGTTTGATTGTTTTTTTATCAGGATTAAATTTAAATACAAGAAAGAAGAACAACCTAAAATACAAAATATTACCTAAAATAGGTACTTTTGAAAATTCTCTAGGAATTTTCAAATTAATAAATTTTTCAACAGTCAATCAGAAATACATTTTTACAAAACAAATTTCCTTAAATTAAATTAATAAACTAGTTAAACTACCCTAAAAATCAACCATTTTGCCTTTAATAATACTATCAAAAAATAAGAATTTATTTCTCAAATAGTCAAAAAGTTATTCATAATTTAGGATGATAAGCCGCCGTGGGTAGCATGAGAAAACCAAAAATTATACTAAGTAAACCAGAAAGTAATAATTGTTTTGCTTCGTCATTAGTATCATTTAAATTGCCATTTATTTCAGATGTATTTTCCATTATAAAATAATATATTATTCAAAACGGATATCAAGTTAATATAAGTTGTATAAAAACAAAAGTAAAATAAACGTATAAAAAGATTTTCCAGTTTTTTTTAGAAATATTTGAATTTGTAAATTCAGTAGCATTGAACAAAAAAACTTCTAAAATTATATGTGCAAAATATTTTGGTAAATTTCAATTAACTTTTCACCATCAACTTTGGATAATAATAAAAATATTTTCAATTATTTTTTCTGGGTTATACCAATGTTTTTTTTCAACGCCCATATAAAATTTTCGTTGACATAGAAATTTATAATGTTTAGTATAATTAAAATTGTTTAAAAATGGGAATTTATTATTTGTGTCCAATTTGCCAAGATTTTTTTTAACTTGTTTTACCAAGTATAAATGAAAAATTTTTTGAAGAAAACCTGAAAAATACGAATAAGCCACAATTAAAAGTGAGTAGCCTATTATTTCGATCAAATGCCGAATAAAATAATTATTAAAAAACTTTAAATCTAAATTCCTTAGAAAATCAGCATTACCGGTAATTAACAATGTTATTATAACTAAAAAAAGAGGGGCTGGATAGCTTATTAAAGAAAGTACTACAAATAAAAAGTAATGTTTTATTGTTTTTTTATCAGGATTAAATTTAAAAACTAAAAATGAGAATAGTTTAAAATACAAAGTATTACCTAAAATAGGAATTTTTAAAAATTTTTTCGGTATTTGAAGGTTTATAAATTTTTCAACTGTTAATCAAAAATTCATTTTAAGCTGTATGCTCTATAATTATGGAAACAATAGATTGAAAAACATCAAGTCAAACCAAGGCAATTTTAACTTGGGGTGCAAGTAAACTTGCACCGAGTAATGTCGCTCTTGCTGTATATTGTGCTGCTTTTATTTTATTTATTGTTGATCGTACAGTTAATATTGTTTTCCACGATAGTACCGCAGACCCACCTGCAACGAGCACCATATAATCCTTTGTTTTAATGGCTGACCAATCCTTATCATATACAAGACTATTATAAGCCTGTTTATATTCAACAGAAAGTCAGGTTAACATACCTCCAGCTGCTGCACTAGAGGCGGCTGCGCCAAACATAAAACCAAAACCATAGCCAACCGCAAGCCCAAAATTTATAGCAGCAAAAGAGGCGCTAGTAACATGCTCTTTTCATAATTTATTTGCAAAATCTTCCATCGTCATAGAATTGGGCGAATTATTTGAAAATGTTTGTGGTTTTAGATTTGTTATTTTATTAGCTTTAGGTTGGGAATTAGAAGGTTGATAATCAAATATTTCTTTAATTTTATTGGAAGATATCCCTTTCTTTTCCAACATTTCTTTGGCAAGTTTTTTTGCATCTAAATCTGGATTTTGTGAAATTTTGTCGATAAATTGTTGAAAATCTTTCTCAAATTTTGAAAAATCATTAATATAGGGCTTAGAATTTGGGTCTGTTGATGAGAAGGATTTAACATTACTTTGCCTTAGCTCGGCAATTACCTTCGAAGATTCTGATTTTAGTGCGTCCTTAAAATCAGAATGGAATATACTTTTTTGCTCATCATTAATTGCTTTTTGTGATTTGCTTAAAAATACAAAAGGCAAAGAAACTGCTACTGATCCGACAATTACGCCAAATAAAATTGATAGTTTTGAAAATTTGGTCATTTTTTTCACCTCTTTAACTACTATTATAACTATGAATAATATAATAAATTCTGTTGAGTTAGTATACCAATTTAGGTTTTTAATTAATAGAAAAAATTCACATAATTAGTTTTTTATCTATCATTTTAATTTTACCACTTTTTTTAATTTTTTCTAGCATGTTCATTTTAAAAGATATGCACAAATAATTTACCTCATATACAAAACTGAACTTTTATATGATAGACAACTTTCAAGTTTTGAATTGTTGTACAAATCAATAAATCAACTTATTTCTTGATAAGAAACACTCACATTTTCAAAATTTTGACCTTTAATATTAATCAATTCTCGTTGTAAAATGCACAAAAAAATTTAATAAGGTGGTTTGCAAGAGCATTACCTTTTGGTAACATAAGTTGCTGGATATTGTTTTGTTTTAAAAAATTAGCAAATTTGTGGTTAGTATATTCCACGCCATGATCTGAATGGAAAAAATTTTGGCTTATTTTATACTTTTTTATTGCTTGTTTTACTAAGTTTACCGAAGTTTAGTACAGTAAAATATTGACTAATTTTTAAGTAAATTAATAATTTGCATTATCAAATAAATAAAAGCAATTCGTGCTGAAGTGTGCTTTTCAAGAACGTCCTCATTTTTGAAAGTTAAGAAACTAATTGAGGATTGCTTGAATAAATTACTCTCATAATTTGAAGTAAAGGAAATAATATTGCAATTTTTAGATTTCATTGTTTGAACTAATCGATCTATCTCTAAATGCATACCAGAAAAACTAAAGAAAACGCAAACACTAAAATCAACAGATTTTTCTACTCATTTCTGCTGAACTTCAAAGTCATAATGATAATCGACATAATATTGTAATTTCGATAAATAATTAGCAAAAATCTGAATTATTTCTAAATTTGATCCTTTACCAAAAAATATAATATGCCGCACCTTCTTTAACAAGGCAACAAATTTTATAATAGAATCATGGTTTATCTTATAAAGATTATCGAGATTTTTACTAATAAGAGAATGATATAGGCTAACTGTTGTATTTTTGCTGGCAATTTTGTTGTTCGAAAAACGACTTTTTTGAATTTGCATATAAGAATAATTACGGTCAAGCGCTGGCAATAGATCTTTTAGCCCTTTAAAACCGAGTTTTTTGCAAAATTTTATTACCGAAGCTGTTGAACAATTAGCATTTTTAGCAATTATACTTAATTTTAAAGTCATAATTTTGGTGATATTTGAAATCAAAAATTTAGCAATTTCCTTATCAATAAAATTATGATTTTGCTTAGAAAACCACAGTAAATCATTCATCAAATTACTATCCATTTTATAAAATTATACAATATAACAATTTATTATAGTAACATAAAATACTATTAATGCATATAGCGATAACTTGATAAAGCTTGTGATCAAAGACTTTTTAAAAAAAGGAATTTTGATTATAAATTTTTGCTAGTATACGATTTTTGCTTGATTTTTTAGAATTTTTCATACCATTAATACAGATTTTTTAGTGTAGAACTAAATGTCACAGATTTTTACACTACCATCAAATTTAGCAAAAAATAGTAATTTTTGTTTTAATTTGTAAACTTAATTTTAAAGCAATGAAAAATTAACATAGTAATTTTAAAATTAGCATTGGTATAGAAAATACCAACTAATTTTTAGCAAATTAACAATTTGCATTTCAGATAAACACAATGGCTAATGAAATTTAATTTTCAAAATACCATTAACATTAAAAAACTAAACAAAGATTATTGTATAAATCAATTTAATAATTTGAAAATATTGATAGATTTTAACCTTTATCCAAAGCATTGTATGCTCGATATTTTAAGCAACATCACTATTTTTACAATAAAATCACGTTTTAAATTGTAAAAATAGTGATGAAATTCTTGTTAATGTGAGCATGATTTAAACCAATAATTCTATTTTATAAACAATTTTGTTATCACACGAGCATTTTTTTGGGCTACTAATAAGGATGAGCACGACCAAACGGTGGCAAAAATCCTTAAATTCTTTAACTTTAATTTTACAAAATTTAACTGTTAAAATCTAGAATTCCTTCATCAATGAAAATATGATTCTGCCTTGGCGGTCAATCAAATTATTAATCAAATTCACATATACTCCACAAAATTGTATCGATATTAAGGAGGTTTTATGGCAAATTTAATCAAAACTATTAAAACTAAAATTCAGTCCTTTGGCGGACTTTTAGGACAAATGATAATGCCAATTATCGGTATTTTTATTGCCTGAGGTCTACTTACATCTTTTTTTATTCCCACAGGTTGAACACCGAATAAAGATCTTGCAGCCATGGTAGGTGTTGGAATTACTTATATAATTCCAATTTTAATTTGCTTTCTTGGTGGTTATAAAATTTACAAAATTCGAGGTGGTGCGATTGCTGGAGTTGTAGCAATTGGTGCGGTTGCTGCTGGTCAGTCAGAAATTTTTATAAATATTACTGGCGGTACAGCACCAATGCTAGTTGCAGTTATGCTATTTGGTCCAATTTCAGCGCTTATTTTGAAACACACAGAAAAATTTTGAATTAATAAAATTCCAAGTGGCTATCAAATGCTGGCAAATAATTTTTATCTTGGAATTCTCGGATTTGTGCTTTTATTCCCCGTTTATTATTTATCAATTTATTTTATTGGCTACTTTATTAAATCACTCGGGTTTTTGACCCAAAAAATGGGAGAGTGAAAGTTATATCCTTTAATTGCCTTAATTGTTGAACCTGCAAAAATACTTTTTCTAAATAATGCAATAAATCATGGTGTTTTTACAACTTTAGGAACAATTCAAGTAACTGAAACTGGCAAGTCAATTTTATTTTTATTAGAATCAAATCCTGGACCAGGATTAGGGCTTTTATTATTCTATCTAATTTTTTCAAAAGAAAAACAAATTAAAGGACAAACAGCTTCCTCAATTCCAATCCATTTTTTAGGTGGAATTCACGAGGTTTATTTTCCTTTTGCTATTTTAAGACCAGTCTTAATTTTATCACTAATTGCTGGAGGTATTTTTGGAAATTCAATTTTGCAAATTTTTAATGTTGGCGCAGTTGCTCCTGTCTCACCAGGTTCGATTATTGCTCAGTACATCCAAGTAGAAAAATCGACAAATTCATTAGTTGGTATTACAATTGCGATTTTCGGATCCGCTATAGTGACTTTGATAAGTGCCTGAGCTATCAATTTTTTAACAAAACTACTAAATAAAAACAAGCAAAAAACTGAAAATTTAGACATTAATCATACAAAAAAATTGATTGAAAGTGAAAAATTAAAAACAAAGAGCGCTCAACAATTAAATCCAAAAAAGATTGTTTTTGCTTGCGATGCGGGCATGGGTTCTTCTGTAATGGCTGCTTCAATTTTAAGGAAAGTTTTAAAAGATAATAATGTTGCTGACATTGAAGTTTCTAATTTAGCGATTGCCGATTTGACTGGCGAAGAAGAGCTTATTATCACAATTCAAAGTTTAGAAGATCGTGTTAAATCCAAAAATTCCAAAGCTAAAATTATTTCCTTAAGTCAATTTTTAGATAGAAAATCCTATGAAAATATAGCTACACAACTTAAAAATAACCAAGAAAATAAGGAAAATTTCTAATGAAAGTTGTTCATTTTGGAGCCGGAAATATCGGTCGCGGATTAATTGCAAAATTATATCAAGAAAATCAATTTGAAATTATTTTTGTTGATGTTAATGATAAATTAATTAATGAGCTAAATCAAAAAGGATTTTATTATGTTATTAACTTTGAAAATGGTCAAAAATATAAAGTGAGAAATTATTTTGCTATTAATCTAAGTGATGAAGAAAAATTATTAATGCATTTAAAAAACGCCGATCTGATTTCGACTTCTGTTGGATCCGAAAATTTAATTCATTTGAGGTCAATTTTTGCAAAATTAGCAAAAATTGAGCAAAAAAGTAAACAAATTATCTGTTTTGAAAACGGATTTCGAGTTAGTAGTAACTTTAAAAAAGGTCTTGAAAACTGTAAATTTTGGCAATTTGTTGATACAACAATTGATCAAATCGCCCCGAGTTCGACAGATTTAAATGTTTATACCGAAACCTACTCAGAAATTATTATTAAAGAAGAAAAACAAAAAATTAAACTAAAGGGAGTAAAATATCTAGAAAATTTAGACTATTTTATTTTACGAAAATTATTTTTTGTCAACACTTTGCACTCGGGAATTGCATATTTGGCATATATTTTAAAATATAATTATATTCATGAAGCTTTAAATTCACCAGTAATTCAAAAATACATTAGTCAACTAAAAATTGTTTTAATTAAAGTTCTTTGATTCCAAAATACCTTAATTAATCAGAGCGAACTTGAGTTATATTTTGAAAAAACAATTAAAAGATTTGAAAATCCAATTTTACAAGACTCGATTATACGCGTTGCTCGGAATCCGATCACTAAAATAGGCAAAAATGAAAGATTTAATTTGTTATTGAAATATGCCAAGAATGCAAAATTAGAACCAAAAGAATTAGAGATAATTTATAGAACTTTTGCAAATATTTTAAATTATGACTCAAAACAGGATATCCAAGCAATGAAAATGCAGGAAAAGCTTGTAAAAAATCCCGAAAAATTTTTAAAAATGCAAACAAATTTAGAAGATTTTGAAATCAAAACAGTGCTTAAATTTTATGATAATATAAAAGGGGAGAAGAAATGGATTTAAAAATAGAAAATATCCAATTAAATCAAACTATTGAGTCAAAAAAGGAAGCATTTACAAAATTAATTGAAATTTTCCAAGCAAAAAATTGTTGTAAATATGAATATTTACAATCAATGGAGAAACGTGATTTAGAATCATCAGTTGCTCTTGGTAACTATCTTGCCCTAGCCCATGGAAATTATGAAAGCAACGATTTAATTTTTAAAAATTGTATTGAAATTATTCACTTAAAAAACACACTATACTGAGATGATCAACCAATTAGATTTATTATTGGGTTAGCTGTAAAAAATGTTGATCAGATTAATTATATAGAAAAAATAGGGCTTGCATTTATTGAAATTGAGAAAGTTGAAGAAATTTTAAATAGTCAAAATTTAACTAAAGAAAAAATCCTTAACTGAATAAATCAAGCCTAGAACTTAAGTTTTACTAAAATTAATTGGTTTTTTGGTTGACTAGCGCTTTTGCCAAAAACAATCTGATTGATGGTTAAAAATTTTTCTTGCTTTTGTAACTAATTAATATTATTTATGTAATTTAATAGTTTTTTTCATAAGGTAATAAAATTCTAAATTTTAGTGTAAATTATTTATGCTCAATTAACTTGCACCCTTAGTCTAATAAGAAATTAACGCTCAAAATAAGGCTTGTTTTAATAAAATAACAAAACTCCCGCCACTTTGGTGGGAGTTTCTTTCAAATTTTGAAATGTTAAACAAATCAATAAATCAACTTATTTTTTGATAAGTAATAGTCACATTTTTGAAATTTTGAAATTCAAAATTAATTCTCGTTACAAAACAGATAAAAATTATTGGTTAGTTTGTGGTGGTTATTTTTTGAAAGTATTAATTTATTTGTGCTTTGATTTCCTAAAAAATTTATCCAATCCTAAATTTCTTTAGGAATATATAATTTGAAAAAAGTACTTTTATAGGTTTTTTTAGATTCTTCAACAGAAACAGTCAAAAGATTATTAGAAATTTGCAATAATTGGAATTGCGATTGATTTATTCATGCTGCGGCAGTAAGAGCAATAACAAAAAATATAAAACCAGTTATCATCGAATATGCAATATCAGGAATAACAGATAAATTATTATCTCTTGTTGCAGCAACTGAATATATTGTTGTAAACATAAAATAGTAAAATAAAGTAAGGCATGCAATTAAAATAGCGACTAAAAATGATTCAACAATATAATATCTTAAATAAATCTTGTATAAAAATTTTTGTTTTTCTTCATAATCGAGATCTTGTTCATTAAATTTTGAAGCAGTTAAAGGCATTTGACCTCTTAACCAAATACCATAAGTGAAAATACTTCTTTTAACTTGAGGCACATTTTTTCAATTCTTAAAAGTTGAGGATACTTTTCTTTAAGTTTTTCATTTGATAAATTTAAAGCCTCTTTTTTGTATTTGGTAATAAATCAAATGTATCTTGAAAAGTTGAGAAAAACAAGCAAAAAAATCGAACCAAAAATAAATATTCTTAAAATAACTATATGTTCAGGAAAAAATAATTGAAAAAGTGTGCTTGATACAAAAATAAGGAATAAAAAAGCGTTTGAAACAACATAAAGGGGTTTAAAAAATAATAGTTTATAAAATACTAAAATTGATTTCATTTTAATAACCACTTGCGATAATTTTTTCTAAATTAAATCTAAATTATATACTAATTTAGGCATCATATAACCTAAAAAAATTAGAAATTATTTTCCCTAATCGGCTAAATAATGTGAAATTAAATTAGATTTCTATTTGAAAAAATCCATAAAAATTTAAAACAGAAAATTACGAACTCTCCCTAAAATTCTAAATTTTAGTTTAAATTATTTATGTGCGATTAACTTGTACCTTTATTCTAATAAGAAAATAACTACAAAAATAAGGTCTGTTTTAGTACAATAACAAAAATCCCGCCACTTTGGCGGGATTTTCTTTCAAGTTTTGAATTGTTATACTAGTCAATAAATCAACTTATTTTTTGATAAGCAATACCACATTTTTGAAATTCAAAATTAATTTTCGCTACAAAATAACATGAAAAATCATTGGTTAGTTTGTGGTGGTTATTTTTTGAAAGTATAAATTTATTTGTGCTTTGATTTTCTAAAAATTTATACAATCTTAATTTTCTTTAGGAAGATAAAATCTGATAAAAATACTTTTAAAGTCTTTTTTAGATTCTTCAACAGAAACAGTCAAAAGATTTCTAATAACTTGTATTAATTTGATTGTTGATTGATTTAATCATATTCAGGCAGCAAAACCAACAACAAGAAATATAATACCAGTTATGAACGCATATGTAAAATTAGGAATAACAGATAAATTATTATCTTTTGTTGAAACCGCTGTTGTAATTATAAAATAGTAAAATAAAGTATAGCATGCAATTAAAAAAGGGACTAAAAATAATTCAACAATGTGCAATTTTAAAATAATCTTGTGTATAAATTTTTGTTTTTCTTTATAGTCAGGATCTTGTTCATTAAATTTAGAAGCAATTAAAGGTAATTGAAGTTTTAACCAATTATTATAATCTGAAACTCTCTTTGCAAATCGAGCTGCATTTTTTTCAATTTTTAAAAGTTTAGGAAACTTTTTTTCAAGTTCTTCATTTGATAAATTCAAAGCCTCTTTTTTGTATTTGGGAATATATCAAATGTATCTTGAAAAGGTAAGAAAAACAAGCAAAAAAATTGAACTAAAAATAAATATTCTTAAAATAAGTATATGTTCGGGAAAAAAGTATTGAAAAGGTGTACCTAATAGAATAATAATTAATAAAAAAACGCTCGGAACAACATAAATGGGTTTAAGAAATACTAGTCTAATAAGTAGTAAAATTGATTTCATTTTGATAAACACCTACAATGATTTTTTCTAAATCAAATCTAAATTATATACTAATTTAGATATAATAGAGCCTAAAAAATTATAAACTATTTTTAAGAAGTTGGCTAACAGCTTTTTTGGAATATTTTAATGATATAAAAAAATAGATAAGATAAATAAGTAAGCTAGTTGAGAATCAAATCTAAATGAAATTGATAAAAATTTGTGTATAAGTTGGACTTATAAAATCAAGGAGTGTTCATAATTTTGTGATTTAACTTTGATTTTCTTAAAAAATTTATCCAATCTTAAATTTTTTTAGGAAGATAAAATCTAAAAAAAGTACTTTTATAGGCTTTTTTGCATTCCTCAGCAGAAAGAGTCAAAAGATTTTTAGAAATTTGTATCATTTTGGTTTTTGATATATTTATTCACGCTGTGGCAAACATACCAAGAATATAAAGTATAACACTAGTTACTATTGAATATATAAGACTATAATTAACAGAAAAATTATTAGTTATTGGAGTAACTGAAAATGTTCATGCAAATATAAAATAGTAAGATAAGGTAAAGCATGCAATTAAAATAACAACTAAAATTGATTCAACAATGTATAATCTTAAATGCATCTTGTGTAAAAATTTTTGTTTTTCTTCATAGTCAGTATCTTGTTCATTAAATTCAGAAGCAATTAAAGGTAATCTAGTTCTTAGTCAAAATTCATGAGCTAAAACGGGAGTTGCATATAGAGGTAAATTTTTTTCAATTCTTAAGAGTTGAGGATACTTTTCTTTAAGTTTTTCATTTGATAAATTCAAAGCCTCTTTTTTGTATTTGGAAATAAATCAAATGTATCTTGAAAGGTTAAGGGAAACAAGCAAAAAAATCGAACCAAAAATAAATATTCTTAAAATAAGTAAATGGTCAGGAAATGCTAATTGAAGAGGTGTGATTATTACAAAAATCAACGATAAAAAAACGTTTGAAACAATATAAAGGGGCTTAAAAAATAATAGCTTATAAAATAGTAAAATTGATTTCATTTTAATAACCACCTGCGTTGATTTTTTCTAAATCATATCTAAATTAGTATACTAATTT
Organism: Mesomycoplasma ovipneumoniae; assembly: GCF_024758565.1. Taxonomy (NCBI): domain Bacteria; kingdom Bacillati; phylum Mycoplasmatota; order Mycoplasmoidales; family Metamycoplasmataceae; genus Mesomycoplasma; species Mesomycoplasma ovipneumoniae. The sequence continues at coordinate 312,930 of NZ_CP079199.1, read as the reverse complement.
AGATATGAAATGACCTAAAAAATTATAAACTATTTTTAAGAAGTTCAGTAACAGGTTTTTTGTAATATCTTAATGATATGAAGAAATAGATAAGAAAAATAAGCAAACTAATTGAGAATCAAATTGCAATGAAATTGATAAAAATTTGTGTATAAGTTGGACTTATAAAATCAGCGGTTGTTATCAAACTATAAAAATATGGCATGCTAGGTAAACTTATTATTAGCCCTGATATTAAAATTAAGAAAGAAATTGCAAAAATATTTAATATGTGTAAGAAAAAGATTTTTTTAGTTTTTTCGCCTAGTGATTTAAGAATTCCAATTGATTTTAATTTTGATTGTGTTAGATTTTTTGCATAAAGAACTGAAAAAACTACTAATAAAACTATAAGAATTACTTGAATAACAAGTAAAGTTGCTTGCACAAAAAAAGTTGACCTTAAAAGCAAAGTTTTTATTGAGTCAAGATCATTTGAATATGAAAAATTTGGAAAATCCTTTTTAAATGAGTCTAAATTTTCACTAATATTTTCAGATTTTAAGAATATTTTTGCACCTCGTGGTCTTATTTCATTTCTATATTCATCACCATCATTGTGCATTATGATTTGCCGGCTAAGTTTACGTCTTTGTTCTTCGGGTGCGTCAACTTCAGATTTTTGTTCCTGCAAATGATGGTTTTCCTTTAGATCGAAAGTTCCGACTATTTTAAAAGGAATATCTTGCCCCCTTTTGTTTGATAATTGAACTTTAGACCCTATTTTTAGCTTCTCGTATTTGTCAGTACTCCCATTGTTTAAATCATCTATAATATTATTTATTTCATCAATAGTGTTAACTGAAACAACAATTTCATCTTTATTCTTAGGAAGCTCACCATTACTAATTTTTAAATTTTCTAGCTTTAAATCTTTTAAAAAATGATTTTTTTCAACTTCCAATTCTTCAAATCCTTTTGCATTCAAAGGAGCGATCATTATGTCACTGAAAAGTGACTCGCCGACTGTGTTTTTAACATAAAAAGCTTCTTCAATTTTTTTTGCTAAATTATAATGCAAAAAAGAGGGTATTGTGTTGAATACATCAGTTGAATAGTTTACTCCGACAATAGTAGCCTCAAAAATTGTTGGAATTTCATCAACATTCGAATTACGTATAGCTTTAATTTTAATTTTTTTGCCAATAGGATCAGTAATTTTTAATTTTTCGACAACTGAATTTGAAATAATTATCTCATCTTCATTTTGTATAAAATTACCTTGAAGGTTTTTGTCATCAAATTTAAACCTATTTTTAAAAAAATCAGATTCGTCGATTAATTCTATATCATTTTTCTCAGAAATTAATTCTTTGCCGTTATTATTGTAAGTAAAAGCAAAGTTGTGAGTTGAATAAACAGGAATAATTTTATTAACAATGCCTTTTTTAGTATTGAATTTCTCGATTTCTCCGTCAAAAAATGGCGCTATTCCCTTTTTTTGAACCTCAAAAGAATCTAAATTGTATTGATGAATTCGTTGCGAGTTAACGGCATTTGCTTGTGTATCAAGTGTTGCAAATAAATTTAGACTTAAAATGCTAATTAGAAATGTGATAATTAGTAATACTGTAATAATTATTTTATTTTTAAAATCTAGCTTCAAAAATAAAATAATTGATTTTAATTTGTCACTTATTTTTAAAGGTTTTTTTTCAAATTTAAAATCATAATCAGTTTTATTTAAGGTTTCGACTTTATTTATTTCTTCGATTTTATCAATTTCTAATATAGACTCATTTTTTAGGTAAATTATTCTGTCGCCGTATTTTTTAGCAAGATCTAAATTGTGACTAACTATCAAAATAGTCTTATTTTTCTTTAATATTTGTATTTTTTCAAAAAGAATTTCAGCATTTTCCACATCAAGATTTCCAGTAGGTTCATCTAACAAAATAAAGTCAGATTCACGCGCTAATGATCGCAAAATTGCGATTCGTTGTTTTTGACCACCTGATAAATCACTCACTTTATTTGCTAAATTTTCTTTTGAAATATTAACAAAACTTGCATTTTCTTCAATATTCTTTTCATCAATATTAAAATTTATTGCATTTGCGCCAATTTTAATATTTTCCATACCAGTAGCAGATTCAATTAGGTTAAAATCTTGAAAAACAACGTCAATTAAAGGGTTTTTAACAATTTTGTTATCTTTATAAAAAAGAATTTCACCTTTATCTTTTTGACTAAAATTAGCGATTAGGTTAATAAGAGTAGTTTTCCCAATCCCAGAAGGTCCAACAACAAAAACCAACTCATTAGATGGAATGTCCAGGCTAAAATTTTTGAAAATAGCTCTTCGGTTAAAATTTTTAGTCAAATTTTTAATTTTTATCATTTTTAAGTAGCCAATCTATTTGATAAGTCAGATAAATAGTTTTAATATTCAAAAAGCGTGTTTTACCTATTTTTTTATCAATTTTATCTAAAATATCTTTTTTTAGCAATGAAATAAATTTTTCTAATTTAGTAGAGTCTATTTGGTGCTCTAATTTTGATTTAATTGCGCTTTGAAACTCAATATACCAAAAAAGATGCTCTAAAAATTCAACGTTATTTATATTTTTTTCATCAAGATTTTGGTTTATGAATTCGACAATTTCTTTATTACAATCTAATTCATTCTTAAAAATAAATTTAATAAATAAGTTAATAAATTTTAAAAAAAACGGAGCATTTTTTTCTAGTTTCACATTTATAATATTGTCAAAAATTTGCTTGGAAACATTAATTTTTGTCGGCTTGTCTGTATTATAAAAACTATTTAATAGCGCAATTGTTTTAAACAAGTAAAAAAAATGAATTGGTTTTTTTACAAATTTATTATAATCAATTATTGTATTTAAAAAGTCTTTTTGACTCTTAAAAAAATCGGGATGAGTCTTAATTGAAAAAAATACATAATTATATAAGTCTTCAAAAAAATCAGGGTTATTCTCTGGTTTTTTTGTTGTTTTATTGAATAAGTCTTCTATAGCTTGATTTATTTTTTGTTTCTGATCATTGTTTCCTGTGCTTAGGTCTAAAATTTGCCTTAAAAAAATTGTTTTTGTAATATCAGGCGTTACAGGAAATAGAATATTTTCAATACTATAATCAATAATTTCCTTGTTTTTTTCAATCAAATCTTGTTCTAATTTTTGGTTATTTCCAAAATAATAATTAATTATAGAAACCATATAAAAAGCATATTCATCTGCTGAGTTAATAATTACATTTTTAGAAAACATTTTTATTTTTTCTCATTCAGAATCATTGTAATTATAAAAATTTTTTGTATTAAAATAAAAGGAGACTATTCCCGGTTCATCATTCATATCAGGTTTTATTTTAATATCATTGCTTTTAAAAGCCATTTCATAATAATCTTTTCAAGATTTTATTAAAGTATTAAGTGATTGTTGTTTCTGAACTAATGTATCGGTAAAATTAAATTTACCTAGAATATTAATTATCGATAAAAAAGGTATATATTTTCGAAAAAGTATGCGTTGTTTTTCTCTAAACTTTTTGTGATCATCATTAATTTTTATTAAAACCTCATTATTTTCAAAATTAAGATTAATTAATTCTTCCTTGATTCAATCTTTTATATCAAAAAATTCTTGAAAATCAAATCCATTTAATTTAAAATATAACAAAATGAAATTTAAATCCCGAAACAAATATTCTCTATCGTTTGTGACTTCGAATCTTTTCTTTTCTTTATTATAATATTTTGAAATTAAACTAATAAGTTTCAGCAAATTCTTTTTTGGATCTATATTTAAATAGATATTAGTTATGTAATAAAGCTGATTAAATTGAATTTGGTTGGGCAAATTAGGTGCTATTTTTAAAATTGAATTTATTTTTTCAAGTTGAGATTTATCACCTGTCATTTTTGCAAAAGCAAAAATATTATTTGCAGTTTCGAAATCATATTCATCCTGAAAATTGTTTTTTAGCGCATAACTTATTTGTTGCTTACCCCTTTTTAACTCATTTTCTAAAATAAATTCATTTATTTTTTCTATGTAAGAGTTGGAAAAAATAGCAGAGGAGTTTGTGCTATTAATTAATGTTTTAGGTTTGAATGCATTTACCCCAACTTCAATATTTTGATTAAGAAAATAATAAATTAATGGAACACTTATACCAATAGAACCTATGCTTGCGCCAATAATTGAAAAAATAACTCATTTTTTTGTAAAAATTTTAGATGACATCTATTATTCTTCTTCTTCGTCCAAGCTCTCGGATAATTGTGAAACACTATTATAAGTAGAATTAGACGTTAACAAAACCTTGGTATAATCATATTCGGCAGCAGCAGTTGCATATTGGTCAAAACTTGTAACCTTATATTTTCAACCATTAAAGTCATAAATAATTTTAGCATATTTACTATTATGTTTGGTAATTTCGCTAACTAGATATCCATTTGAATCGATTGCAATATTAGTGCTTGCTTTCCCACCTACGGAAAAATTACCATCGTATTTTACCTCTGCGCCTACTTGAAATGAAGGGCTTCCTATTCCCGAAATCCAAGATGTTACCGCTAAATGTATTTCTTCTGGGTTATCGTTATATCTATTTTTTCTTCTAAATTTTGTTTTGGCGATACCATCTCATGAAACTTTATCTTGATAAAATAAACCGCCATAGTATGCTAAATCTTGTCTGCCTTCCAATGATATTCCAAAATAAAATTTTTCATTAGATTTTTCAGCGTATTGTATTACATTATTCTTTTTATTTTTATTTACTGGAAGCTCAAAGCCAGTAAATGCGGCAAATACATAAGCATTAGCATTTGTTTTCTGTATCGCTACAATTGTTGGGGTTAGAATAGACAGTGATAAAGATGCAAAAAGCATTGAATAAATAGAGAGTTTTTTTATTTTTGTTTTTAACTTCATTAGTTCTCCTTATTAATTTTTTTATTTAAATTAATTCTTTATTTTAATAAAATTATAACAATAATTATATCATAAAATATCTTGTTTTTTATAATAATAAAAAAAAAAAAAAAAAAGATAACCCCCCCAACACTGAATCTAGAAGATTAAGTGTTGGGGTTTTTTACCATTAAGAGCTTAGTATGTATTCTTTGTATACTCGAACACTTTCGACTATTCGCATCACAAAAATTAATTTCTTATTTTTTTTATAAATTAGGTAAATTAGTAACTAATTTAGACATAATATAACCTAAAAAATTATAAACTATTTTTAAGAAGTTCAGTAACAGGTTTTTTGTAATAGCTTAATGATATGAAGAAATAGATAAGAAAAATAAGCAAGCTAATTGAGAATCAAATTACAATGAAATTGATAAAAATTTGTGTATAAGTTGGACTTATAAAATCAGCGGTTGTTATCAAATTATAGAAATATGGCATACTAGGTAAACTTATTATTAGCCCTGATATTAAAATTAAGAAAGAAATTGCAAAAATATTTAATATGTGTAGGAAAAAGATTTTTTTAGTTTTTTCGCCTAGTGATTTAAGAATTCCAATTGATTTTAATTTTGATTGTGTTAGATTTTTTGCATAAAGAACTGAAAAAACTACCAATAAAACTATAAGTATTACTTGAATAGCAAGTAGAGCTGCTTTTACTAAAAAGGTGGAGGTTAAAACAAAAATTTTTATTGATTCAAGATCATTTGAATATAAAAAATTTGGAAAATCCTTTTTAAATGAGTCTAAATTTTCACTGATATTTTCAGATTTTAAAAATATTCTTGCACCTCGTGGCCTTATTTCGTTTCTATATTCATCACCATCATTGTGCATTATGATTTGGTGCTTAAATTCACGTCTTTGTTCTTCGGGAGCACCAGCTTCAGATCTTTGTTCCTGCAAATGATGGTTTTCCTTTAGATCAAAAGTTCCAACTATTTTAAAAGGAATATCTTGTCCATTTTTGTTTGATAATTCAACTTTAGACCCTATTTTTAGTTTCTCGTATTTGTCAATTTTGAAATCATTGTTTTTGTTTAATTCAGTAACTCTATTGTTAAAATCATCTATAAGATTATTTATTTCATCAATAGTGTTAACTGAAACAACAATTTCATCTTTATTTTTAGGAAGCTCACCGCCACTAATTTTTAAATTTTCTACCTTTAAATCTTTTAAAAAATGTTTTTTTTCAACTTCTAATAGTTGAAAATTTCTTGTATTCAAAGGTCTAATTGTTATGTCGCTGAAAAGCGAATCGCCGACTGTGTTTTTAACAAAAAAAGCCTCATTAATTTTTTTTGCTAAATTATAATGTAAAAAAGAAGGTATTCCGCCAAAGGCATCAGTTGAATAATTTACTCCGACAATAGTAACTTCAAAAATGGTTGGAATTTCATCAACATTCGAATTACGTATAGCTTTAATTTTAATTTTTTCGCCAATAGGATCAGTAATTTTTAATTTTGTTACAACTGAATTTGAAATAATTATCTCACCTTCATTTTGTATAAAATTACCTTGAAGATTTTTGTCGTCAAATTTAAACCTATTTTTAAAAAAATCAGTTTGGTCGATTAATTCAATAGCATTTTGCTCAGAAATTAACTCTTTGCCGTTATTATTGTAAGTAAAAGCAAAGTTTTGAGTTGAATAAATGGGAATAATTTTATTAACGATGTCTTTTTTAGTATTGAATTTCTCGATTTCTCCGTCAAAAAATGGTGCTATTCTCTTTTTTTGAACCTCAAAAGAATCCAAATTGTATTGATGAATTCGTTGCGAGTCAACAGCATTGGCTTGCGTATCAAGTGTAGCAAATAAATTTAGACTTAAAATGCTAATTAGAAATGTGATAATTAGTAATACTGTAATAATTATTTTATTTTTAAAATCTAGCTTCAAAAATAAAATAATTGATTTTAATTTGTCACTTATTTTTAAAGGTTTTTTTTCAAATTTAAAATCATAATCAGTTTTATTTAAGGTTTCGACTTTATTTATTTCTTCGATTTTATCAATTTCTAATATAGACTCATTTTTTAGGTAAATTATTCTGTCGCCGTATTTTTTAGCAAGATCTAAATTGTGACTAACTATCAAAATAGTCTTATTTTTCTTTAATATTTGTATTTTTTCAAAAAGAATTTCAGCATTTTCCACATCAAGATTTCCAGTAGGTTCATCTAACAAAATAAAGTCAGATTCACGCGCTAATGATCGCAAAATTGCGATTCGTTGTTTTTGACCACCTGATAAATCACTCACTTTATTTGCTAAATTTTCTTTTGAAATATTAACAAAACTTGCATTTTCTTCAATATTCTTTTCATCAATATTAAAATTTATTGCATTTGCGCCAATTTTAATATTTTCCATACCAGTAGCAGATTCAATTAGGTTAAAATCTTGAAAAACAACGTCAATTAAAGGGTTTTTAACAATTTTGTTATCTTTATAAAAAAGAATTTCACCTTTATCTTTTTGACTAAAATTAGCGATTAGGTTAATAAGAGTAGTTTTCCCAATCCCAGAAGGTCCAACGACAAAAACCAACTCATTAGACGGGATATCAAGGCTAAAATTTTTAAAAATAGCTCTTCGATTAAAATTTTTAGTCAAATTTTTAATTTTTATCATTTTTAAGTAGCCAATCTATTTGATAAGTCAGATAAATAGTTTTAATATTCAAAAAGTGTGTTTTACCTATTTTTCTATCAATTTTATCTAAAATATCTTTTTTTAATAATGAAATAAATTTTTCTAATTTAGTAGAGTCTATTTGGTGTTCTAATTTTGATTTAATTGAGCTTTGAAATTCGATATACCAAAAAAGATGTTCTAAAAATTCAGCGTTATTTATATTTTTTTCATCAAGATTTTGGTTTATAAATTCAACAATTTCCTTGTTGTCTACTAATTCATTTTTAAAAATAAACTTAATAAATAAGTTAATAAATTTTAAAAAAAATGGAGCATTTTTTTCTAGTTTCACATTTATAATATTGTCAAAAATGTCCTTGGAAACATTAATTTTTGCCGGTTTGTCTGTATTATAAAAACTATTTAATAGTGCAATTGTTTTAAACAAATAAAAAAAATCAATTGGTTTTTTTACAAATTTACTATAATCAATAATTCTATTTAAAAAATCTTTTTGACTATTTAAAAAATCGGGATGAGTCTTAATTGAAAAAAATACATAATTATATAAGTCTGCAAAAAAATCAGGATTATTTTCCGGTTTTTCCGTTGTTTGTTTAAATAAGGTTTCTATTGTTTGATTTATTTTTTCCACTTGATCATCTTTTTTCTCACTCAAGTCTAAAATCTGTTTTACAAAAATAGTATTTGTGATGTCAGCATCTTTAGCAAACAAACCATTTTCAATAATATAATCTACAATTTCATCACTTTTTTTAAGTAATTCGGGTTCTATTATTTTGTTATTTCCAAAATAATAGTGAAGAAGCACGCCGCCATAAACCCCAGGATCACCGTCTATTTCAAAATTTATCAATCAGTTTTTAGTGTATTCATTTATTTTTGAGAAATACTCTGGAGAATATTCATAAAAATTCTTGCTAATGTAGTAAAAAATAGCCATTGATAAAGGTGAAGCGACAAAATTTCTTTTATTTTCTTCTGTATTCTGATTTTCAATGATTTGTCTATAATATTTATCCCATTTTTCAATTAAAATATTTATTGATTTTTGCTTTTCTTTTATAATATCAGAGAAATGATTCTTACCTAAAGTATTCACTATTGATAAAATTGATATATATTTTTTAATGAGTAGAAAACGTTTATCACGTAATGATTCAGGATTTTCACTCCCGTTTATCAATACTTCTTCGCTTTCAAAATTCATTTTCTTGAATTCATCCCTAATTCAATCTTTAATATCAAAATATTTTTGGAAATCATACCCATTTAATTTAAAATAGAGAATATTTCAAGCTAATGGTTGGAAGTCATCCTTGATGTCAATAAACTGTTTTTTATTTTTATCATAATATTTCGAAATAAAATTAATAATTTTAGAAAAATTGTTAGACGGATTAATAGCGAAATAAATGTTAATTAATTGATAAATATCAATTAAATCAAAACGTATCATCCCTATCAAATTAGGAATGACTTTTAAGGTTGATTTTGCTTTATCGCTCTGATTAATGTTATTTGAAATTTTTAAAATTGCTAAAATTTCGTTTGCATATACGTAATTATAGTCTCCCTGAAAATTATTTTTTAGAGCATAACTACTGTTTTGCACATCTTTTTTTAATTCATTTTCTAAAATAAAGCTATTTATTTTTTCTAGATCAAAACTAGAGAAAACAGATGCAGATTTTGAATTGCTAGTTAATGTTTTAGGCTCAAATCTATTTATTTCAACTTCAATAGACTTATTAAAAACATAATAAATTAATGGAACACTTATAGCAATTGATCCCAAACTTGCGCCAATAATTGAGAAAATAACTCATTTTTTCCCAAAAATTTTAGGAATCATTTACTTTTCTTCTATACTTTCAGATAATTTAGAAACCTTATAAAAAGAAGAATTAGACAATATATTGACAACTTTTCCTTCATCATATTCAGCTCTTGCAGACGCTCAGCTACCGAATTTTGTTACTTTGTATTTTCAACCATTAAACTCATAATCAATTGACGCATATTTATGATTATGACTAGTGATTGACTCAACAAGATATCCATTTGAGTCAATTGAAACACCTGCATTCGCACCTGCTTTAGCTGAAAATTTACCATCATATTTTATCTCGCCGTCAACCTGAAAAGAAGGGTTTCCAATCCCCGAAATTCAGGATGTCACATCTAATTTTAAATTTTTTGGATTATCATAATAATATCTATTTTTTATTCTAAATTTTGATCTTGCTTTTCCAGTTCATGAAATTTTGTCTTGATAAAATCAACCACCATAATATGATAAATACTGGTAACCCGCTAATCCTATTCCGAAATAATAATCTCTGTCATTTCTTTCAGCAAGTTGCACTACTGCATTTTCGTTTGCTAAAAGCGCAATTCCTGGAAACAATAAAAAGGCCTTCGCATTTATTTTTTGACTAGCAACAATTGCTGGTGTTGTGACTGCGAGCGTTAAACTTGTTAACGCTGTTAAATTTAGTAAAATTTTTTTTATTTTTTTTGTAAAAGACATAAGATCTCCTCAGTAATTTTTTACTCATAATTATATAATGTTAAATTGAATTGAATTGAATTTTCACTCATAATTATACCATGCTAAATAAAATAACAAAGAACAAAAACAAAAAAATACAAAAATATAATTTTTGTTAAAAAAATGTAAACAAATATATTTTTATTCACAGCAATTTTGCAAACCATAAACTTTATAAACATAAAACAAAATTTAAATAACAAAAGTAAGTCATTAAAATTTTCGGCTGTTTCTTCATTTTTTCTTTTTTATATATAGCATTCAAAAGGGCAGAATTTTTTTGCTCTTTTTTCATATTTTAGACCTTTATGATAAATTTTATTAAAACAGATTTACCTTAAAACACAAAATATTGAATATTAGACGTAATTATAATCTGCCTAAAAATTATTTTTTAGAGTATAACTACTTTTTTGCACATCTTTTTAATTCTAAATTGGTAGAAAAATCTCAGACAATTAGTTTTTTTCTATAATTTTGATTGCACCACTTTTGTTAATTTTTTCTAGATCGGAATTAGAGAAAATAGATGCGGATTTTGAATCACTAGCTAATGTTTTAGGCTCAAATCTATTTATTTCAAATTCAATAGACTTATTAAAAACATAATAAATTAATGCAATACTTATAGCGATTGACCCTAAACTTGTACTAATAATTGAGAAAATAACTCATTTTTCCCCAAAAATTTTAGAAATTCTTTATTGTTATCCCAAACTTTCAGATAATTTAGAAACCTTATAAAAAGAAGAATTAGATAATAAATTCCTAGTTTTTCAACCAAAATCAATTCTTGCTGCCGCATAGCTGCCGAATTTTGTTACTTTGTATTTTCAACCGTGATAATCATAATTAATTGAAGCATATTTATTATTATGACTAGTTATTGTTTGAATAAGATAACCATTGGAATCAATTCAAGCATCTGTATTCATACTTGCCCTAGGTGAAAATTTACCATCATATCTTATCTCGTCACCAACTTGAAAAGAAGGGCTTCCAAGCCCCGAAATTCAAGATATCAGCTGTAATTTTAAATTTTTTGGACTATAATAATATTTATTTTTTAATCTAAATTTTGTTTTTACTTGTCCAGTTCATGAAATTTTGTCTTGATAAAATAAACCGCCATAATATGATAAATTTTGGTCACCTACCAATTCTATTCCGAAATAAAAGTCTTCTTCATTTATTTCAGCAAGTTGTATATTATTTTTTTTTGCCGAAGACGAAATTCCAGAAAAAGCTAAAGAAGCTTTCGCGTTTATTTTTTGACTAGCAACAATTGCTGGTGTTGCGACTGCAAGCGTTAAACTTGTTAATGCTGTTAAGTTTAGTAAAATTTTTTTTATTTTTTTTGCTAATAACATAAAATCCCCTTAATAAAATTTATTTATAAAGTACTTATAAGTTTGTTTATTAACAATTATATCACGCTAAATTGAATAACAAAGAACAAAAACAAGAAAAATACAAAAATATAATTTTTGTTAAAAAATGGTAAAAATAATATTTTTATTCATAGATATTTTTGCAAACTATAAATTCTATAAACATAAAACAAAATTTTAATATTCCCCTACTTTTTGTACTAATTTATGTTTTTATGTTAAAATTTTGGCAATTTCAATTACTAATTCAACAAAATTACAATTATATTTTAAGCATTAAGCTAGTTTTTCTTTTTTAAAAATCAACAGCAAAAGGCAAAAACATGAATTTTGGCGATCACAAAAAATTATTTGATTAAATAATATGCCCTCAATAATAGCGCCATTTTACCAAAAAAGTATAAATAAAATCGTAATGAATCGTTAAATTCATTATAATATATAAAAAGGATCCTAAAAAATACGAGCAATATTCGAAATTATAAAAAATATGCTTTAAAAACTTCTGGTTTTAGTATTGACCTTGAAAGATTGCTGTTATTTATAATAAAGAAATCTGATATCCCCGAAGTTCAACTAATCGCCTAAACAAGTAAATTTGGAAATTTTAATATAAAAATGCAAGAAATTATTAGCCAAATAGCATCGTTAATTTGCAAATTCAATAAAGAAAATAATTTGAATTTGGAAATTTTTCTAAAAGGAAGTTATCTATTTTGAAAGGAAAATGTTATAAGTCGAAAGCCCAATGATTTAGATTTGGGCTTTGTAAATTGTTCCTTTAGCCAACGTCAAAAATTTATTAATTTTATTTTGCAAGAAAAAAATGTTGAATTGATAAAAAAAGACGACAATTTACAAATAATTAGAATTAACGGCTTTATTATTGAATTTATAGTATTAGAAACAATAAACAAGCAATTTTTAAAAGAATCTCAATACAAAAATCTTTATGAATTAAACATCAAGTATGCTTTTTTTCAAAAAATTATGATGATGGGTTATGTTCTAAGCCCAGTTTTTCCACATGATTCAAATAAAAAAATGCTAAGTATAATTGATGATTTGAACATTTCCTGAAATATACTAAGTAAAAATCCAGACAATATTAATTATCAAAGCGAAAAAAATTTCTTTCAAAATAGTCTATGAAACAGTTTCTTTATTTATTGGTTTTATAATTATGACAAAATGCTTGATAAATATTTTGATTTTTCAAAATTAAAAAGCTATGATAATTATTTTAATCAATCGTTAAAAAATTATATCTATAATTTTTTAACTTTTATCAAGGAACATTTTAAAGGCAATTTGGATTTTTTTGACA